>CAMGAZ010000147.1 GCA_946008205.1 uncultured Clostridium sp.
TCCGCTTCTTCCAAAGTCCTCATCTGCTGAAAATGAATTTGTTGTAAGACCTATCGCCCCAACTACTGGTTTAAAAGATGACCCTGGGGCATATGTTGCTAAATATCTATTATATAATGGATTGTCGCTATTTTCTGTCAAAGCTTTGTAGTCTGCTGTAGTCATTCCCAGACTGAAACTGTTTGAATCAAAAGAAGGGCAACTAACTAGAGCTAGCACTTCGCCCGTTTTAGGATTTATAGCTACTGCTGCACTTTTATCTTGTTTGAATTGTTCATATATATCTTGTTGCATTTTACTATCTATATTAAATAATACATCACTCCCATCTTTTATCTATTGTTTTACGATAGATGTTTTCTTGTTGCCTTCTGAATCTTCAAAGTATATTTCTGAGCCATTTACCGCTCTTAATGTACTTTCGTATACACGTTCTAGCCCATATTTTCCTATCTTGCTCGTAGATGTATATCCTTCTCCTGACTTTTCTTTCAATTCTTCTGCATTTATTGGCTGAACATATCCAACTAGTTGTGAAGCTGATTCTCCTAGTGGATATATTCTTTCGTCTGAATCAATTATTTTTATCCCTTTAACTTCTAGTAGCTTCTTCTTTAAATCAGTATCGTTCTTTTTTACAGTCTTTAGAGGTACAAAAGTGTCATCTTTTACATATGAAGCTGACAATTCACTTTTTATTCCATCTACTGTCATGTTCAACAATTCAGCTATTTTTGCTATGTCTTCTTCATTGTTTGTCATCTTACCTGGAACTAAACCAATTTGAGATGCTACACCATTAGTAGCTAAGTATTCTCCGTTTCTATCTAATATGCTCCCTCTTTTAGCTTCCAAAGTTTTTACTCTTACTTTATCGCTGTCATCTAATTTAGGAAAAATTAAGTTGGAAGACCATTCTATCTCATACTTTTTATCACTGTTTTTGGCTAAAACTGCCTCATTTGAAAACTCTATATGTCCAGACATTGTGTCCATGCTATTTTTATATGTTACTATTACTAAGTTCTTTCCAGTCTTCTCTACTTTTTCTATTTCAAAGTTTAGGTTTTCTGTTTCTATACCTTCATAAATATTTTTGTTTCTCTTAATAAATGTATCTTTCGAAAATCTAGTTTTGCTATTGTCTGTAATTAAATTATACATTTCTTCATAATTTTGCTCATTAATATAATTTGCATATTGTTTCAAAACATCTTCAGGCTTATTTTTAGACATGTTGCACACATACAATAGAATTCCAATTCCTATGCAAGCTATTATAATTAATACAATTGATAATATAATAATCTTCTTATTTTTCATGATATAAACCCCATTTCTTATTTCAAATACATTCACATTATATCATATGTAATTATTAATATCATTATATTTGATAAAATTTAGATTCTTTTATTATTCTATATATTGTCTTGTCTTATTGTTTCTATTATATTTTGCTTATTAATTTTATTTAATGAATATTTCATTGTTAATCCAACTATTATAAATACAAATACTATTGAAATAATAATTGACGTCCATGGTATTAGATATCCTAAATCTATTGAATTTGCAAATGATTTATATATTGCAAATGAGCCTAGTAATCCGATTGGAATACCTATTAATAATGACTTCATTCCATATAAAATGCTTTCTAGTCTAATCATTCTATTGAATTCTTTACCAGTCATTCCAACAGATTTTAAATTTGCGAATTCTTTTGATCTAAGTATCATATTAGTTGTTATTGTGTTAAATATATTTGTAACTCCTATTAAGGTTATAACTGTTATGAAACCGTATAAGAATATAGAAACTAATAATATTATCCTTCTTTCTGAGTCAGCTACTTCTTGATAATTATAAATACTTATATCTGAATATCTTTCATCTTCTTTTTTTAAGTCTATTAATTCATTTTCTAGTTTCGTTGCATCTGATGAGTCTATTTTTAAAGTATCCATACTTTCCATGTTTTCATTCTTCTCTATGTCAAATTTTTCTGATACAAACAGCCAACCTCCACTAGTATATGTGTTTTCATATCCCATTGGTCTTTTATCTGTTTTTTTAGAGATTTTTATGTCTTTTTCCTTATCATTTATTGTAACAGTTATGTTTTCTCCTTCTTTTACAGTATAATAATTGTTTATTTTTTTGCTTCCATCTTCGTTATAACTTAACATGTCATCTCCTAAAATAGCAATTTTATCGCTGTCTTCCTCTTTAAGTCCTAACTCTTTGATATATTTTTTAAAAGCTTTTTCGTTTATCATTACTATTTGAATTGAGCTTTCATATTCAGTCACACTGCCCTCATCTTTATAATACTTTTTTTCTTCTTCATATTCTTTCTTTCCAAAATCTGTACCATATTTGTTTATGTCTATTTTTCCTGCTGTTAAATATGCATAGCTATAGTCTTTAACATTGTTCATTTTTACAATTTCTTCGTATAACTCTTTTGTTCCTCCATAAACGACTATATTATACCCAATATCTGTATAATACATATTAGTCATTTTCTTTCCATACTCTAAGAATGATGAGAGAGATATAAATATTGCAATACTTACAACTAATGATATTACTGTTGTTCTATATTTTTTCTTATTTCTCTTTAAATTTTTACTAGCAATTACGCCACCTATACCAAATATTTTCTTTGTAAGTTTTGATGTTTTTAATTTTTTTGCTTTTATTTTTATGTCCGCATTTCCACGTATTGCTTCTATTGGTGGAATTTTTGATGCTCTTCTTGCAGGAATGATGCAAGATAAATATATTGTTATGCTAGATATAATAACTGATATTAATATTGGTAATGCAGGAACGCTATAGATAAATTTTGAGCCTTGTAGTATATCACCTAAAAGTAAGTTTACTATCCAAAGTAGTACTATTATTGCTATTATTCCACATACTATCCCCAAAGGTATTGCAATTACTCCTATGTAAAAGCCCTCTAATAAAACAGTTTTTCTTATCTGTTTCTTTGTTGCACCTACAGATGATAGCATCCCATATTGTTTTGTTTTTTCTGATACTGAAATGCTAAAACTATTTCTTATTACAAATACACTACTTACAACTATAATAACAATTACAACTCCTGCAATTCCATATAAGACTCTTAGTGTTGCTTCACTTAATCCTCCTTCAAATCTTATAACATCATTATTATAAACTACATTGGGACTTTTTCCTATATTGTTCTTTAGCACTTCCGTGATTTTTTTGGTAGAGTCTTCAAATTTATTTACATTTTTATATGTTACAGAAATATTAGCGTTCTTTATATTATCTGTATTTTCCATGTATGAAATTAAGGTATAGCCTGGTGCTGAATAGTACTCCAAATTATAACTAGGCCTTTCTATAATGCCGACTACTGTGTATATTTTTGTTTTTGTATCAACAATTTCTTCTGTTGGAATGTCTTCTATTGCCGTTTCGCCAGCTAGAGTATCTTCTGCTAAATATGGATTGCTTTGAGTTAACTTACTTCCATCAGTAAGTTGTCTCGTTCCAATGTCTAATGTGATTGTATCTCCTACTTTTATATTTATCCTACCATTTTCTATTAGATGTCTTGGAATTAATATTTCATCATTATTTTCCGGCATTCTTCCTTCTTCTAGTTTCAAAGCACTTTTTTCCAATGCAGATTTATCAAATTCCATAACATATGCATATGGTTTATCTGGATTGTTGCTGTCGTCTAACTTTGCATATCCTAGATTTGCACTCAAAAAATATGATTCTACATCAACATTATTTTCAACATATTTTAATTGTTCTTTTGGAACTTCTTCAAAACAAACGTGAAAATCTCCATCACTTTCTTTCATAAGATTTACAAGCGTTTTTTGTGTACTAGAAACCATACCTGAAACTGCACAAACCAAAGCTGTTGAAAGCATAATTCCAATTATTGTTACAATAGTTCTTTTTTTATTAAGTTTCAGATTTTGTAACGTAAACTTCTTTAATATGTTCATTGTTTTTCCTCCTTAATTTCTTTCATCCTTAATAATTTTTCCATCTTCTATTATTATTACTGTTTGATTATATTTTTTGTTAGAAAGTTTTAAAAGAGATATTATTTCGTCACTTGCTTTCGAATCCAAATTTCCTGTTGGTTCATCTGCGAGCATTAATGCAGGATTATTTATCATCGCTCTTCCGATAGATACACGTTGTTGTTGTCCTCCCGATAATTGGTTTGGCAAATGATTTACTCTGTTCTCCAATCCTAAAGTTTTTATTAACTCATTTAATCTTTTTTCATCAGCCTTTTGCCCATCTAAATCGCATGGTAATGTAATATTTTCTTTTACATTTAGTATTGGTATTAGATTATAAAATTGATATATTAATCCTATTTGTCTTCTTCTAAATATAGCCAAGTTATCATCATTTAGTGAATATATGTCTTTGCCATCTATAAATACCTTCCCAGATGTTGGTCTATCAACGCCTCCTAACAAGTGCAATAAAGTTGATTTTCCACTACCACTAGCTCCAACTATTACAACAAATTCGCCTTTTTCTATTTTTAAAGATACATTATCAACTGCATTAAATTGATTTTCTCCCTTTCCATATGTTTTAACCAGATTTTCGACTCTTAAAATTTCCATTGTTTCAATTCTCCTT
>CAMGAZ010000148.1 GCA_946008205.1 uncultured Clostridium sp.
TTTAATATAAGAGAGAAGTCTGATAAAATCCAGTTTGCAACTGCCTTGGCATTTTTGCAAATTTTCTCTGCTTCTTCAAATAAATTTGATAAATATTTTGAAGCTGTTAATAATCTTGCATCTTTTTCTGATAATTTATACTCAGACATGTATCTTGTTTTTCTGCTTTCTGGCAATTCTGGTAAAGTTCTTCTTACATTTTCTATATACTCATCTGATAATTTTATAGCCACTAAATCTGGCTCTGGGAAATATCTGTAGTCTTGAGCATCTTCCTTATTTCTCATAGAAAATGTTCTTCCAGATACATCATCCCATCTTAGAGTCTCCTGTTCTATTACTCCGCCATTGTCTAGCACTTCAGTTTGCCTTTGTATTTCATATTCTATTGCTCTAGAAATTGACTTAAAAGAGTTCATGTTTTTCATTTCTGTACGTGTTCCGAAAGGTGTACCTGGTTTATGAACAGAAACGTTAACATCTGCTCTAAATGAACCTTCTTGCATCTTACAATCAGATACTTCTATATATTCAAGTGTTGATTTTAGCCTTCTAAGATATTGGTCTGCTTCTTTTGCTGACCTTAAGTCTGGCTCTGATACAATTTCTATTAATGGAACTCCAGCTCTGTTTAAATCTACTAAACTTCCCTCAGAAAACTCATTATGATTTAATTTTCCAGCATCCTCTTCTATATGGATTCTTAATATTCTAACTTGCTTTTTATTTCCTTCATCATCTTCAATTTCTATATGTCCATTATTACAAAGTGGCTTATCAAATTGCGATATTTGATATGACTTTGGTAAGTCTGGGTAGAAATAATTTTTTCTATCATTTTTGCTGTCTTTTGATATTGAACAGTTAGTTGCAAGTCCAGCTTTTACTGCATACTCTACAACTTTTTCATTTAAAACAGGAAGAGTTCCTGGCATAGCCATACAAATTGGACATGTATGTGCATTTGGTTCTGCCCCAAATTCTGTCGAACAACTGCAAAATATTTTCGTCTTAGTTGAAAGCTCAGCATGAACCTCAAGCCCTATAACAACTTCATAATCTTCTCTTGACATTTTATTTCCTCCAATCGTTAATTTTTCTTAAATTCTGGTCTATAATTTTCTCTAAATTTGATTTCTTGTTCAAATGCATATGCTGCATTTAATATTGTTTCTTCTGAGAATCTATTTCCTATTAATTGCATTCCTATTGGCATTCCAGCTTTATCAACTCCACATGGGATTGAAATTGCAGGAACTCCAGCAATATTTATTGAAACTGTGCATATATCTGCCAAGTACATCTCTAATGGATTATCCGATTTTGAACCTATATCAAATGCAGTGGTTGGGGCTACTGGTGTTAATAATACATCATATTTTTCGAAACTTTTTTCAAATTCTTTCTTTACAAAAGTACGAACTTGTTGAGCTTTCTTGTAATATGCATCATAATATCCTGATGACAATACGTATGTGCCTAATATTATTCTTCTCTTTACCTCTGGTCCAAAAGCTTCACTTCTTGAATTTTTGAACAATTCTTTAAGGTTTGTATAATTTTTAGTTCTATATCCATAACGAATTCCATCAAATCTTCCTAAGTTTGAACTAGCCTCTGCACAAGCAATTATATAATAAGTTGCTAATGCATATTCTGCTACATCTAGTGAGCATTCTTCAACTACAGCTCCCATTTCTTTATACTTTTCAATAGCTTCTTCAAGTTTTGCTTTTACCTCTGGATTTATTCCTTCTCCAAAGAACTCTTTTGGCACACCTATTTTCAATCCCTTTACATCACCCTTTAAAGCTTTTGTATAGTCTATTTTCTTTTTATTATATGATGTTGAATCTTTCTCGTCATGACCTGCAATTATATTTAGCAATATTGCACAATCTCTAACATCTTTTGTAATTGGTCCGACTTGGTCAAGCGATGACGCAAAGGCCACCAATCCATATCTTGATACTAAACCATAAGTAGGTTTTAATCCAACAACACCACAAAATGATGCTGGTTCACGTATTGAGCCTCCTGTATCTGATCCTAAGGCCCAAGGTACCATGTCTGCTGCAACGGCGGCTGCTGAACCTCCTGAAGATCCTCCAGGAACTTTATTTAAATTCCATGGATTATGAGTTACTTTCATTGCGGAATTTTCTGTTGAACTACCCATTGCAAATTCATCCATGTTTAATTTTCCCAAACTGATAATCTGCTCTTCATTTAGTTTTTCTATAACTGTAGCATCATATGGCGATACAAAATTTTCCAACATTTTTGATGAGCATGTTGTCTTAACGCCTTTTGTGCAAAGGTTGTCCTTTATTCCTATAGGAATACCCGCTAACTTATTCTTTTCATTCTTTGGTGACGAATCAATCTTTTTAGCCTCTTCTAATGCCTCGTCTAGTGTTGTTGTAATAAAAGCTTGTACATCTTTCTCTTTATCTTCAATTCTAGCTTTATAAGCTTTAACAATCTCTTCTGAGGTTAATTCTCCTTTGTCTAACTTCTCTGCAAGTTCATGAACTGTAAGTCTCGTAATATCTTCCATTCTTCTCCTCCTTGAGTCACTAGGGACGGTTCTTAATGGTACAAACTGTCCCTTTTGACTCTTTTAACTCCTTTTTTTATATAAAAATGCACCATTTAGGGACAGGTGGGACCATTAAGAACCGTCCCTAGTGGTCCCTTTTTTTACTTCTGCAAATATTTCATCATTTATGTCTTGAATAGTTCTAATTTCACCGTCTTTTACGCATTTTATTTCATACCAATTGTATTGTTTTGCGAGTTCGCACGCAGCATCATATGCTTCTTTCAAATATATTGGATCTTTTTCGTGAATATCTTTCTGTTCTGCATGTGTTATTTTGTTTTGCCTATTTTTCATTAGCTTATTTGAATATTCTGGTGGCATATTTAAGAAAAATACCTCTGTTGGTACAGGTAAACCATACAAATTAAATTCAAAATCCCATAGCCAATCTATGAATTTTTTTCTTTCTTCTTTATCTTTTATCTTTCCTGCTTGGTGTACCATATTAGCTGTTGTGTATCTATCTGCTAGTATAGTGCCTCCATTGTTGTAATATTCTTCATAACCCTTTTTAAATGTAGCGTATCTATCTGCTGCAAAAAATGTTGATGCTATATATGGACTGATTTTTTTGGCATCTGTTCCAAATTCTCCACCTAAATACATTTTTACTAATGATGATGATGGACTATCGTAGTTTGGGAAGCTTACTGTTCTATAATCTATTTTTTCTTCACTCATCCTTTTTTTTAGTGTTTCTAATTGAGTCTGTTTCCCACTTCCATCTGTTCCATCTATGACAAATAGTTTTCCCATAATTATTCTCCTACGTTTATTGAATTACTTTTGGTATTTTAAACATACCTCTTTCCTTTTCTGGTGCATTTTCTAAAAGTCCTTCATGATTTTCAAATGTTTTTACTTCATCTTTTCTAAAAACATTTGTATTTTCATTAGACAAAGTAGTTTCTTCTAGTCCGTCAGATGGGGCTTTATTAACAACTTCTGCAAAATTTAAAATATCTTGCAAATTTGCCAAGTAGTTGTCAACTTCGTTTTCTTTTAAATTTAAATCTGCAAGATTCGCTATGTGCAACAATTCTTCCTTACTAACCTTCATACTGAATCTCCTTTCTAACTTTACATATTATATAATTTATTTTGCTCATAAACAAGCCTTTTTTGTTACTTTTTTCAATTTGTTACTCATTAATGGCTTGTCAAAAGCTGTCGATGTGTTTTACTTGATTTTTTTCAAAGTATATGATATAATCTAGTTGATGGTGCATTATTCTAGTAATGCTTTCTATTATGAGGGTGGGGCTAAAAATCCACTAAAGGGCACATCGTTGAAGTTCCTTGTTTATGCGCGAAATGCCAGTTTTGTGTGTTTTCAGGGAGTAAGGTTTTAGGGAAATATGTAATGGCATACATATCAACACCCTATTATCGCGGAGGCTTAAAGAAATCTACATTTTAAGTATAACCTGTGTATTTGAAGTTGTTTTAAATACATAGTGTAGCCTGTCTTGAGTGGTAGTATTGGGATTATATTTATTTTATTATATATGAAATTTCTACTGCAAAAGAGACTAATCTTAGAAAAGTATTTCAAGGAAAACTTCTAGAATGTTTGTTTCATTAAAGAAGCATAGGATTATAAGGATTAAGGTACGGATTTAAGTGGCAATCTGGCATTCCTTACAGGAATATCTGCTTTAAAAGGAAACTGCTTAACAGTAATGGAGAGTAGCAGATAGAGAAATTAGGCTAGACCTCAAACCGTAAAATTTACTTATAGTTTTACCATCTTAACTTTTATTAAAAATTAACATCGATAGTGTTTAGACACTATCGAAATATTTGGTTTAAGGAGCATTTTATATAAAATGGTTAGCTTAGAAGTCAACTCAAACTCAAGAGATAAAAAGAATAATACCTCCTCTACTGGAGTAAAAAATACTAATAGCAAAAATAGCAAAAAAAACAATAATTCAAATATTAAATGGTTCATTACAGTATTTGTCATCACTTTTGCTTTGTCAATTATGTTTTCTTTTATCTCAACAAATTCTATTAGTACTTTATCAATATTCCCAGCTATTTTAATA
>CAMGAZ010000149.1 GCA_946008205.1 uncultured Clostridium sp.
AGTGCCTGCTTTGGGAGCAGGATGCCGCAGGTTCAAGTCCTGTCACCTCGACCAGCAGAGTAGGTTTTCTAACCTACTCTTTTATTATACTAAAAAGCCCGAAACTCGCTTAAACAGTGAGCTTCGGGCTTTCCTTATTTTTGTTTGAGATTACTTGAGTCTGCTTGAGATTTGTCAAGTTGCAGTGAAACTGCAGTGTGATTGCAGTTTGAATTGAGAACAATTTATAGCAATAAATCATATAGTAACCTGTAAAAACTATAAAACATCTGCAAAATAATTATCATTTTCTTTTGTGAAAACTATGTCTGCAGGTAACAAATTTTCTCCCATCATTGAATATCCAGTCAATGTCATAGCCCAATCGGATAATTGCATAGGTAATTTATAGCACTCCGCTTTTCCATCGTTTTCTATAGTTATCATTGGATTATGCAAATTTGAAGTACCAACCGATAATACACGGAATTTATTCGTGCCATCTTTTAAACATAAAGTTGGTTGTCGTTTTGTATCGAAATAGACTTTTGCACCTTTCTGGTTCAAGAAGAATTCGTCGTTATCTGTTATGATTGGTTCAACAGGAACTTTTATTCTCATTTTTGCAAAATGTTCTTTAAGTTTTTCACACATAAAAGCATTACATAATTTTGGTAAAGATTCCAAATCAGCTTGCAACTGATCTACTGACTCATAATGATTAAAAAACTCTAGTAATGCTATGAAGCAGATTAGATCATCGGCATAGTTATCAAAATTCATTTTATACCAATCTTCATTAATACAACAGACTATTTTGTAAAGCTTTTTATACAATCCTAATTGCTCTTCTGACAGCTTGAACCACTTAATATCTAATAAGTTTTGCGTAACATTTTGGTTGTTTTCTTCTCTATGTAAAGAAAAAAATAAAGATTTCATCAGTTTTCCCATTACACCTACAAGCATATCTGCAACTCTTATCCCAAAATACACTTTTGAATCGCCTTCAGAACAATTGTCTAATTTTGAGTCAATAGCAGCTATTAGGGTTTTACTTTTTTCTCCAATTTCTCCCTCTTTATCAATTATCAGTGAATAATCTGATATTCTCTTATTTTGCAAATACTTTTTGAATCCAATAAAAGACATTTTATAATCCCATTCAATTGAACTTGGAGTTTCAACGTCTTTCAACATAAGTAAAATGTTTTCCAGTGCTTCATTTTCAAGAATTTTTAATGATAGATTCTTTTTATTATATACAATTCTGTCTGTAAAAAAATCAATTAATGAATCAACAAATTTTTTTGGAGTAGAATATAAACTCCTTAAAACTTCTTTTGGACGATAAGTTATTAGCACTTTTACAATGGAATATTTTAATGCATCCATATCAAACATCAAACTATTTTTATAATCTTTAAATAATTGAAAAATTATATATTCTAGTTTGCTTTTCAAACATATGTAAATATAAAAATTATCATTAAAAACCGACAAATAATCATCTAACAGTTCTACATTCTGCTTATTGAATGAAGCAAAACCATATTTAAATCTTTTGGCTTTAAAAGTTTCGCTTTTCAATTCACCGTCACGTTTTCTTTCCTGATACTTTTCTTCAAATTTCAAGTATTTTTCTTCTATTGCAGATTCTTTATTAGAATCCCAACCAATTATAGCTGATATAAAATTATCATAATATGTTGCACCTGTTATAGTTGAGTAGTTTATTACTCTACTATGTTCTGTTTCATCATAATAAAAATTAAATTTCATTTTTCTACTTAACTAATTCTGGTTTATCAAATTCATACTTTTCTTCGGATAATTTCATCTGATAAACTGGTATTTTCTTTCTTTTGGCAATACTAACAATGGTTTCTTTATCATATTTATCTATATTGACTCCAAGATAAACAGCTTTTGGAGTTGGAACGTTTAATGTGTTCCCTTCTTGAATGGTAGTAATCCTCCATTCTTTTTCATATTCCCATTGTTTACTTTTATGTAGCAAATGAAATACAACTTTAGCAATCGTATCATCAGAATTTGTGGCTGACAGAATATTATCAACATCTAAAAAACTATCTGTTATTTTAGGCCTATACTCACTATAAATTACTGGTAAAAGAAAACTATCGACATTATTTTCAATTTTTTCATTATATCTTAAATCATAACCTATACAGTATCCGGTATGGCTCCTAGCATAATGAGCCCACATTAATTCAGAATTATTAATTTCACTAAAACAAGACACTTTATAATTTTTTAATTGTAGTTTTGGAAAAATCTCATTACTGTACTCAGCAATTTGATCCATTCCATCATTTACTCTTTTAAACAGAATATCGCGAATAATAGGAATATTTGCTTTTTCAGAAAAATCAACATCGTATTGTTTTAGTAGAGGAATATATTTTTTATATTTATCTTCTTTTTCCATAGCAGCAAAGAAAAAATTATTATATAAATCCTTTTTTGAATATCCCAACATGCTATCAAATGGGTCATTAAACTTTGATGGGTGTTGCAAGTAAATCAAGTCGTTTTCAAAATTTCTTATACTATTTTTTGAAGGAGAACAATACTTATAAAGACAATTTGGTGTGTTATTTGCCTTATCTTTAATATAATCTGCAATATTATTCTCATAATAACCATTATGTAGCTTCACTAAATAATTCTCAACCCAATCTGTTTTCAATACGATCTCCTTAATTAATTCTTCAAAACAATTATACTCGCATTATAATTGTATATAATAGTTCTTATCATCGTGTTCTAATTCTGATATCTTTATCTTTTTTGTTATATCTCCCAATGTGGTTTCAAATTCATATATAACACTTTCTGCAAGCTGATTATTAACCATATCAACTGATTTTGCAATAACAATTCGAAATTCTTTTTGATATGAAAAATACGGATTTTTAATAAATAATGATTTCCCACTTTTATCATTCAGCATATCTGCTAATCCGTCAAATTTTTTGTATGCATATCCGACTCTTCCTGCATCTAGTTGATATCCATTTGTCTTTACAGTTGACAGTCTTTTTTCAAATTCTTCGTATTCCAATAGAACTAAAAAGCCATCTTCGCATTTAAAATCTTCAATTACTCTCTTACTTATTAAAATTTTTCCATCAATAATATCATTATCAAATACACAGTACATACAAAAAATAGGAATATTTGAATTCATATAAATACCTATTCCGTCAAGCACCCCTGCTTCACTAGGATCACCTTGCCCAGTTTCCAAGTGATGATAATATGAGGCTGGACGCATAAACATTTCACCATCAATTAGCATTTGGGCATGCTCTTCACAGCTTACGAATTTAATAAGATACTTAATCATTTGTTATCTCTCCGGAAAGTAATCTTTTCCACCAAATGAAAGAACAGTTTTAGGTCCGTCAATATAATTTGGATTTCGGAAATACATATCATGAATCAACCAAAAATTTTTATCACAAGATATTACACTTCTTTCGGCATTTAATACTTGATGCCAATTGTAATAACTTATCATGTGAGAATTTTCGGTTTGTATTATTTGACCTTCTTTATCTTTGCAATTGTGATATTCGCCATCAATCATCAATAATACTATTGTTGGAGTAATCGGAAACACCACTTCTATGCCTGGACATAGCAATCCAGTATTTGACAAAATTCCCATATCTGCATGTCCAATTGTTACAATAGGATTATCTGAGGTGTATAACTTTTGATTACTGTTATTCACCAAAATCATCCAAGTCAAATCAAAGAAAGCTTTCGTAGTTCTCTCAATATTTTCATCATCAAAAATCATACAATTGTGAATATTGCGAACCTTTTCTTTATCTAATCTAAACTCTTCTGCTTTTTTATTGAATCCCATATCAGTAAGTACCTGTTGCATACAATTTGAAGAGTCAAAAAGATCATTTCTAACTGAATTCACTCTAATGTGCTGCAATGCTAATTGTCTTGAAAACAAAAGTTTTTTAGAACCATAAATAAAAGGATTTTTACAATCTTGAACTTCATTTATAATTTCTGCTAATAGTTTTGCATATTCAGTTTCAATTTCTTTTGAAAAGAATTCTTCAATTGCTTGCTTATTATCTAAACCAAATTGCTTCAATAAATCATCATTAGGCAATTCATAAAAATAATTTGCTTCAGCAACATCATTAATATTGGATACTCTCGAAAAATGATTCTTTTTATCAAAGACATACACTTGATTAGAGTTTTCTTTCGAAAAATTATTCAAATAGCATTGAGGTACATAGTGTTGCTTTTTACCCATTTTATATCCTTATCATCATAATGTAAAACAATTCTATGATTTTCTAAATATATTAATCCATTCTTCGTTCACTTGCCCAAGTGATGAAAGCTGATTTTAGTACCTTGAGGTTTTTACCAACCTTGATTGCCGGGAAATCCTCACGATAGAATAATTGCCTTGCAGTTGGGATTGAGCATCCCATTACATCAGCTACATCCATTGGTGTTAAAAACACAAGGTCTTCATCTTCACTAATGCCTTTTACAATTTTCTCTTCATTTTCCATAATATTTTCTCCTTTCGAAAGCTATTGAATTAAGCAAGTGCACAAATTGTATTT
>CAMGAZ010000150.1 GCA_946008205.1 uncultured Clostridium sp.
TGTACGTTAATTCTTTGAAAAATGTGGCTCCTATTATTTTGCTTTTTAATTTGATTTTTATTTCTATTTTTCCATAATCTTTTTCGTCAGATTCTTTTATATTATAATTCTCAATTAGATTTGCTAGCGAGAACATATCACTGCCATAAAGATCATCTCTATTGTAAGCATCATAGTCTTTGTTAAATTCCGCAGCTTGTCCTGCCATTTCTGAAGTTTGCTCAACTTTCTTTACTTCTGCTATATTAGAATATACAAACACTAAGCACCCTAATATCATTAGCCCTATAAGAACACTTCCTGCCATTTCTAATGCTTTTGCTGCATTCTCCATAGACTGTTTCCATCCTCTCTCGCATGTTTTTTATGACATCGCGGTCATACTATTAAATGATGAAGTCATACTTGTTAGGCCTATAAATACTAGTGGTACTATTAGGTATCCGACAAATAGTCCTACCATAGGAGCAAAACCTATTACTTTTCCTATCATTCCTTTTTTAGATATTAATCTGTTATTTGATTCTTTTCTTCTTTCTTGATAGTAGTCTCTTTCAGAATCTAACTCATCAAAAGCTTCTGCAATAGGAATTTTTTCCACTGCTGCTTGCATACTTTCTATTAAACGGATAAATTCTTTATAATTAACTTCATCCTTCATTTCTTCTAGTGCTTCCCAAGGTCCACTTTCATAGTTGTTTACGCACCTAGTAATTGGCTCTCTAAATATATTAGAATACCTTTCTAACCATTCCAGAATCATTTCAACATTTACTCTTTCAATTCTCATAAGCATAAGTATGATTGTTTGGAACTGCATTACTTCATTTTCCATTTCCATTTTTCTCATTCTAGCTTGGAAGTACATTAGCCATACTGGTAAATTATATCCTATTATAGCAAACACCATTGCCAAAATCATTTCAAACCAACTTAGATATTCGCTATTTATCTTTCTTAGTTTCTCCAAAACTCTCTCTGCCGCGGTTTTTATTTCGTCATTTGTACTATTTGCATAATCTTTAGATTTTCTCATTGCTTTTTCAATGTCTTCTTGTGTTGTATCTGTTTTTCCTTTGAATTTATCTAAGAATTTATTGTCACTTTCAGTAAGTTCTTCTGCCTTCTTTAAGTCTTTTCCAGACATTTCTCCAACTATATTTTATGTAGTTGTCCAAATATTATCAAAGATGCAAAGAATACAGACACTGTTAACATTAGTCTTTTTACGTATATCCATTCTATTTTGTCCTTCGAAGCTGAATCTTTGATTAGATTTTTTAGTTTTCTTCTTTCCTTTGTTCCTTCTTTAGGAATAAACATATCAACTATATTTTTAATTATTGGCACATTATAAACCTTCTCTTCCCAAGGGTGTTCAGGTTTTGTATTAATAACTGTTGAGCCATTATCTTTTAATTTTCTTGTTAAGATATAACATACAAATGTTAGTATAACAACTAATAACTGTACAACCATACCATTTTTGCCATAATAGAATGCTTTAGTAAAGCTAAATTCTGACACAGCCCAACTTTTAATTGGCTCTAACGCTAATAATGGTAAGATTGATATTACAGATAAGCTTTGGAATACATAATCCAATTTATCTCTTTTTAATATTTCTAATTGCATCTCTTGACTTATATTGTTTAAGTTCTTTAAGTATAATGAAGTTTTATCTACTGTTCTATCTCCAAACTCTTTTGTCAAATATGAAATTCCTGCAAATTCTTTTAAGTAACTGTTTGGAGCAATATCATAATATTTTTCCAATTCACTTTCTGGGTCATTTGATATTAAGATTTCATATATTTTCTCAGCTTGTCTGGACATTTCGGGTGCTGAATCTCCTTGTGCGACTTGATATATAGCCTCTTCAACCATATTAAATTCATGATATGCGTGTCTGATTTCAGCAAAAAAGTCTACCTGTTGTACAAGTAATTTATTATCGATTTTGTCTACCATTCCATCAACTAAAGTATCTATCATAAACAACTCAAATATAAGCATTATGCACATCAATAGAGTATTTTTTTTGGTTATAAATATTATTACTAGTGTTATAGGAATTATTATTGCTAGAGCCTTCGTAAGTATTTCCGAAGTTTGTTTTCTCGTTAAATATTCATCGTCAATATTTATAATCTCTAGTCTTCTTCTTATTTTAAACAAGTATCTTTTGGTTATAGGAGATTTTATATATATGTTATATAATTTCTGATATAATATTTCCCATGAAAAAGACTTTTCTTTAGTACCTTCACGTAGTTGCTTTATTTGTACAGTGTCGGATGCTTTTATTTTTTTACTAAGAGCCACATATGCTACTACAATTAGCATAAAAAGTACTCCGTACCCCAGCCATCATATATAGTATTATTTTGCTATCCATTCTTGTCGTTCTCGCACCTCCTTTAAAGATGATGTGTTAATTATTTTCTTCTATCATTTCTGAGTCTCTATGCGCTTCTATTCCCCAATTTTTCTTTACAAACTTTTTAAATTCTTCTGCATCATTATCATCCATATTATTTAGCATTTCTTTTATGTTTTTGTCACTTATTGGATTTGTTAACACATAAGTTCCATCATGGTATTCTAGTACGTTTCTATATTTGTATAATTCTCTATTGGTTGTTTTTGAAAAGAATATTGTTGCGTTGTCCATAAACTTGTTTAATTTACCTTCCATTGTCTTTTCTTTTCTATAATCATAAGTATATTCATTCTTTTCTTCAACAGGTATACATTCTGTTATTCTCTCTATGTATCTTCTTCCTCTAAAGTCTTTTTGTAAGTGTATATCAAAGTTTAATACTTGTACTACTTGCTCTTCTGCTGTTTTTTCGTTTTTGAATACTCCAGCTCTTAACATTGAGTTACGTAGAGCTGTTACTAAGTCTGGGAATGTTTTAGCGTGGTGAGTAAACAATGTAAATTTAGAAGCTACCTGTGCAGATTGGATCATCCAAGATGCTACGGGGTCAGTTGCAACCTCACCGATGATGTTAACAGAACCATCTGTCTTTTTCTGAACGTCCAAGCAGGCCTGTCCAGATATTGTTTCTGTTTCACGCATTGATAATATGTTTCTTGTTGGATATATTTTTCTTAAGTGAAGCTCGAATGCAGTTTCTGTAATACGAAGGTTCATTGTTTCATATATGTTTTCTATCATCGCCATAAGCATTGTTGTTTTACCACAACCCTGCTCACCAGTAAGCGAGATAATTCTTGCTCCTTTTACTAAGTATTTTAATAAATCTATTGTATCCTCTTTGCCAGGGAATTTAACTATTTGTTCTAGTGTTGCACGCTTAACATCAAATTTTCTTACGAAGAAAGCCCATGTTTCTGACATACTTGGTCTAACAACAACGACACGAGAACCATCTTTCATTTCATTAATTTTATATCCATTTGTATCTGATAACTGTCCTGGATTGTTGAATTTATATATATTTTGACAAACTCTTTTCAATTCAGCCTCTGTTCCAAATGAAAGAAATGCTAGACGAATTGATTTACCTTGGAACATTATCCAAATACTATCACAAGCACGTGGAACTTTATGTTCAGATATTTGCCCTAGATAGTCTGCATCTGTCTGTGCTACCTGGCTTAGAAAGCTTTCAGGAAGTCCTGATACACCGCCAGATATACCATCTATATTCATATCTCTTATTTCGTCTATACTGCTATATCCCTTATATTGTTGATATATTCTTTGTACAACAACATTCAATTTGTCTTGAAATGTTAATGCAAAGTTTTCTTTTTCGTATATATCATCAATTTCTTCAGGGGTTATAACATATGATGGCTTTGACTCTCCTTCAACGTATTTTAAATCTGCCAAATTGTATTTCTTTATTATCTCAGTTAGAGCTTCATATCCAAATTCAGATTTGTACATGTATAATATAATATCGAATTTATCTTGTGATGTTAAAAGAGATGTTATATCAAATGGAATTGCTTTTGATACATTTGTTTCATCAACTCCATATTCGTTATAAAGCATGTCATATATTAATTCTTTAATATATTTCTTATCATTTACATCTCCATATGTACAACCTTTAAGAGCTTTTTTTAGCTCATATTTTTTATTCTTCCTTCTTTTTAATTCCTCTTCAGAAAGTCCTATATCATATAGGTTTATCTTCGTTATTTCATCAAGTCTTTTCTTGACAAAAGCTATCATCATTTCTAATGTATAAGTTCTGTCATCAACTTGCATTTGGTTTTCTACTTCTTCGTTTTGTCTTTTAGTAATGAACCTACGAACTATTGCAATAGCAACACCTATAACAATGGCCATTAATATTAGATTAACAACATTCATTATTCTCCTTCTCCTTTCTCTAAGGGTTACATTCTCATTTGTAATTCTTGTAATTTGTATATAATGTTTTCGCAAGTTCTATTCGTTTCTGCTATAAATTTTACATTTTTATCAGTTTGATCTCTCATACCACGATATTTTAAAAAGTAATCTGCTACTTTACCTTCCATAGCTGCTTCATCAAACAATTTGTTATATGGTACAGCAGATATTTCCCTCGTTTCTCTTAAATATCTTGTTATATTC
>CAMGAZ010000151.1 GCA_946008205.1 uncultured Clostridium sp.
ATGTATCTCCAACAAGTTGAGCAATATGCTCAATTTCTTTTCCTAGCATAAAAATCTCATTTTTTAATGTTTGAAATTCTTCTTTATTAACAGTTGTATCAATTACCGTATTAAGTTGAACTGAAACTGGGGTGTCACCAATTAGTTCGCTAACTATTTCATTTGTTGATTTGTTTTCCATGCGTATCACCTCAATTCAGCTCATGTTTATCCCATAGTTCTTTAGCCTTACGTGTTTCTGGACACTTTTCAAAAACAAAGACCAGGGAATCTTTTCTATATGTACCTGTATAGAGAATATCTAGAAGGTACTCAGGGCCAAGATGCGCTAAATATCGCTGACATTGAAGCATATTGGTCACATAAACACAGTTAGCTTCGTTATACTCTCGACCTGTAATCTTAGATATAATCAATTCCTTTTCCTCCTTTTTTTGCGTAAAAAATAAGGTACTAAAACCTCGTTTTGCATGAAGTTTATAGTACCTTATTTATTTTCTTTTACTGTAACTACTTCATGTGATTTTGCTGCCTGCGGCGCAGCAGGTTTAACTACGGGCTTGGGATCTTCTGCAAAGATGCTTGCAATATCGCGTTGTACGAAATCTTTGAAGTTCTCTTTGTTAGATAAATCACAAGCTTCGAGAGCTTTCCTAGCCTCGGATTTAGTCAACATTTGCATATTATAACGAGTACAAATGTCAAAAATGTTTTTGCAGCTCTCTTCATGGAATTCTGACATCCAAGAAGGCTTCGTTTTATCCTGAGAACATGATGGACAATATTTATATTTTTTTCCACATAGATAACATTCACGCACTTTGCTCATGTATATCACCATCCTTAAATTTAAAAGTAAATCCTTTATAGGATTCATATTCTTCTTTTTTATTCATCTTCTGTTGCCTCCATAACTCACTTCCTCCACTTTCTAGATAACTGTAAGGAAGCAAGGGGTGGAGGCCCCTTGCTTTATCAATTTGAGTAGCTAATTCAAATCGACCTTACAATAACATTATATCACATTCATTTTGTATTGTCAATACCTGGAAATTATAAAATATTATTCCTGATCACCAGGGATGACAATAGAGAACACTGTTATGTTTAGACAAACCGCTACATTTGTCCGGCATAAAACATACCCTTTATCTTTCGATAAAGCACAGACTATATCTTCACCCACACGCGTGGGGCACACCACTTCGAGTACCAATAGCTTGTACTCTACGAGAATTAGCTTCTCTAGTCGTTGAGGATTCTCCTATTCGGAGCTTTCCTGCTGATTACCCATTACAAAGATGTTTAGGATTTAACCATACACCATCTCATAACTTTTTTCTGCTTTCGCAACCATAACATTTATGCTTATTTCATCATTCTGCTTTGGTATATGAGCTTTAGGGCATTCCAGCATTTTAATGTGTTATTTATCATATAAATTACTTTATACGGAGACTATTCATAAGCGGTTATGCCGCCAATCCAAATCTCTTTTCCTTGTCGCAGTAGTCCTGCTGCGCCTTCATGCTGAAGGGGTGAGCGCCATCAGTTGCAATGGACCAGTCGAAATCGGGACTAAGCTTTGCGTTATTAAAGATAACGTAAGCATAAATTAAGTTTGTCTGATCACATACGTCGCAACCTAGAACTTCCATTACAAACTTACAGCCAACAGGGAAGTTGTTAGCAGAGTTAACAACCTCAACTGCATTTTCAGACTCGTACTCATACATTACAAACATATCAGTACCAACTGCTAGGCCAGTAGGTAGACTTATAGTCTTATCGGCCTCAGTATAAGCAAACACATCTGCACCAGCAGCAGTCTCCTTTTTATACTTTACACCAAAAGTGCTGTCGCCATTAATTGCATAAATCTCAGTGGGGGCAGCAACTGGCTTATGCTTTAGAACATACTTGCCACCTTCTGCAACAGTAAAACTCTCCATAGCAGGTACAACTACCTTTGTGCCAGCAGAAGCAATCTTCTTGGCAGTACCAAGCTGCGTAGCCATGAGGTTCATGTCGAATATAGCATTTTCAGCAGAGAACTCCGCAGTCTTAGCGCGGTAGAAAGTTGCAATAGGAGTGCCCATTGCGTCAACGGCATCAGTACTCTCAGAAGCGCAGTTTAGGGAAGCGTTCTGGATCTGGTTAATAGAGAATAATACACTATCATCCTTCTGAGAGAGGGCTACGCCTCTAATAATTCTATCAATACGTCGTTATTACTTTATTGGGGCGTTAATCCAATAAAGAATTATTTATATTTATTTCTTCACAAATTTTCTGATAAATATTATATTTTCTTTCAATGTATAGCCTAGCATCATTGTAAATAAAATCTAAAAAACATTTGATTTTATATTTACCACATATATGCAGTACTTTTGTATTAGAGTTTTTATTTGCAGTATTATATATAGAACAATCAATATTTAGGTATTCTTTGCATAACATTTTTACATATTCGCAAAATTGACTCGTACCAGCTATTGTGACAAATCTGGTCTTATTCCACTCAATATGACCATCTCCATCACAAATACCTCTAAGGAATTGACCATACAATGTTGCATCCAACCACACTGGAAACTCCAATGTAAGGCTTTTATTTTGTACCATCCCTAATTCAACAAGCCTATCTGAGATATGCTTGTTGGTAATATCAAGTCTGTATGTATTTTGCCAATTTTCATTTTTGTTATTAAGATTATTAAATGCCAATGGCTTATTACTACCAATTTCAACATTAATTTTATCCAATATATCCTTATCTTTTTCCTGCAACTCTAATTTCACACGATGCTGCGGTGGATAGTTGCACCCATCAGAGAAAAGCAATCCAAGAATATATGCTTTGTTAGGTGTATCAATACTATCAAAATAGTTTTCATTAATCGTATATTTCCTTGATTTATGACTATCGTCTCTGCACTTAACATCGCATTTTCTTAAAATTGTTCCAATAATGTTATACCTAACATTATACAATTCTCCTATCTTTGCTTGCGACAATCCAGATCTATATAAATTTATAATATTTTCATACTCGTTCCTTTGAATTAACGGTTTGCACATAGTTATGTCTCCTCTCAAAATATTATATATAAAGATAGTAATTAGTAATTGAGAGGTTTACTAAAACGGTGGCCAAACCGCTGTCCTATCAATATATCAAACCATAACATATAAATAATTTTTCTTATACTTTCATATAAGACTAGGTCATATCATTTACCATGTTCGCTATTGCAAATTTAGGTTGCTCCCTTTTCAGGCACTTGCCCTACAAACACCACTTCTGACCGTCGAACCTTTTCCACAAAATATTATAATACATTCATTTTGTATTGTCAATAATTGGGAATTTGGCTGCTGATTATCCAATCTATTTATTTTTCAAACCTTCACGCCTGGTTTTACAACCTACGTTGTAGTATAAATAGCTCTAAGGACGTCCCAGCAATTAAGGAGCTATTCATCATACTGTTTCCAGAAATGACGCGCTAGTAAATAAGTTGACAAACTTATCTAACGAAGTTGTTAATATCAAACATAATCAATTACCTCCATAAAAATAAATTATTTTTTAATATAATAAAAGAACCACATCTCGCGGCTCCTCCATCTAAGTTAACTATTTGTGTCACGAAGCCAATTAAGCTCCGATTTATTAATTTTCTTAGTGTCAATCATGCCAGAGTACATACCCTTCAAAAGCGCATCAGAGTTAACAATAATCTGCAAACGATTCAAATCATCAAACAATTCATAGAAACCCATATTGCGCACATAATCTTTTGTATATCCTTGTCTAACCTTTACGGCAGAAATTAAAGGTAATAAATAAGATTTAAAAGGCTTGTCTTTGGCGTGTAAAATTCTTTGTCTATCTTCTTCAATTAATATTTGCCTAGTTCTTTTATTAGCAGGCTTCTCTATTTTTGGTTTAATATTATGTAATTTTCGAAGATAGTTTACAATCCTGAGATATATCATCTTGTCAATAATAGCTCCAGTTTCTTTATCGGCTAAGACAATTTCTCCATTTTGATTATTCCTAAAAGGTTTCATTTTAGATAGGTCGAGATCACCCAATAGTATACCTGTCCTATCTGGTGTTAGGGTTTGAGACAATAGAAGAAATAACTCAAAATCTTCCATAGTGCACCAATCAATTCACATGTCCCATAATTGAGATTTCATCAGTTATCTTGCTCATATCGTTCGTTACGCAACATGAGAATTATTCATTTCGTCAGCGTAAACCCAATGAAGTTTTTCTCCAGTAACAGGATACTTCCCAGCAAAACCATACTCACCCTTACAACAGCGTGATATACTAGCTTGTTGAACTCCCGTTTCTCTTGCTGCCTCGCTAATTCCACCAAAATACCGATTAAGTTCTATACAAAAAACCGCTCTAGATGCATAATGTTTTCCGCCAAGCTTTGATTCACTCTTTTTCTTTCTTGTTTCATCAGAATCTTTTTTTCCAAGTCTTGCTTGTCTTATCTTTTCTTTTGTATTTTCCGAATGATGTTTGCCATACATAGGATTCTTTTCTCCATTATACATTTC
>CAMGAZ010000152.1 GCA_946008205.1 uncultured Clostridium sp.
AAAAGTGATCAATATGATTGGCGAAGACAATTTGCTAATTTGAGCCCTAAAGAGAAAAAGAGACTTATAAAGAAGATTGAGAAAGAAGCAAACGAGGAATATAGAAAACAATACGAAGATTATTTTAGAAGTTTAGGCTTTAGGATAAAGCATAGGTGGACTTTTAAGGACTTTTTAATAATAGGTTTAGTAATATTGGCTTTAGCATTTATATTTTTGATATTATGGTTAATACCGCCAACGCATGAATGGTTGCTTAAATTGTATAATGATAATTTTGTAGTAAACTTATTTGTTAGAATAATTTTGGGAATATGTCAGGGGACTATGAAGTTTTTTCAAAATTTAACGAAATATTAAAATGTATATAATAATTATATTAAGTTATAATATTTATATAAAAAGCTAAATATAGCTAATATTAAGGAGGTTTTATATGGAAAGAAAAGTAAGAGTAGTACAATTTGGAACTGGAAAAATGGCTGTTTATACAATGCGCTATGTATTAGAAAAAGGAGGAGAAGTTGTTGGCGCAATAGATGTAAACCCTAATGTTATAGGTAAGGATATAGGAGATTTAATTGGTAAGGGAAATATTGGAGTTAAAGTTACAGCTTTAGATGAAGCTGAAGAAATGCTAAAGACAACAAAGCCTGATATTGCAATAGTAACAACTATGAGTCTAATCAAAGATGTAAAAGATGCATTAATGTTATGTGCAAGATTAGGAATTAATGCTATAAGTACGTGTGAAGAAGCGTTCTTTCCATGGAATTCAAATCCAACAGTTACAAAAGAAATCGATGATATGGCTAAACAAACAGGATGCACAATAACAGGAAGCGGATATCAAGATATTTATTGGGGACAATTAATTACATCAATAGCCGGATCAACACATAAAATTACTAAAATAAAAGGAAGTTCAAGCTACAATGTAGAAGACTATGGAATTGCGCTTGCAAGAGCACATGGCTCAGGCTTAACACTAGAAGAATTTGATAAACAAGTAGCTTCTGTAGATAGGATAAGTGATGCAGAAAGACAAAAAATTATAGAATCAGGAGAATATTTACCATCATATATGTGGAATGTAAATGGATGGTTATGCTCTAAACTAGGATTAACTATAAAATCTCAAACACAAAAAACAATTCCAACAACATACAAAGAAGATATATATTCTACAACTTTAGGAGCAACAGTAAAAGCAGGGGATGCAACCGGAATGAGTGCTGTTGTAACTACTGAAACAGAAGAAGGAATAACAATAGAAAGTGAGTGTATAGGAAAGGTATATTCTCCAGAAGAGTACGATAAAAATGAGTGGACAGTATATGGAGAGCCAGATACAACAATTACAGTAGCAAAACCTGCAACAGTAGAACTAACATGTGCAACAATTGTAAATAGAATTCCAGATGTAATAAATGCGCCAGCTGGATATGTTACAACCGAAAAAATGGGAGACTTAGAATACAGAACAAAACCTCTAAACGAATATGTGAAATAAATAGAAACGGAGCCAATAAATTATTAATTGGCTCTATTTTAAGGTATAATTGTATAATAAAAATATTAAAGGACGGAACCAAAAATGAGAATACGTTTTAAAAAATGGGCAAGACCTGAATTGGAAGCAAGCAAGTTTTACATAGACGAACCAGAAAAATATAAAGGAAAATGGAACAGTTTATTTAATAGTCCAGCTCCGTTACATATAGAATTGGGATGTGGAAAAGGCAGTTTTATATCACAACTTGCCTGTAAGAATTCTAATATAAACTATATAGCTATAGATTTAGTAGATGCTATGCTAGGACTAGCCAAAAGAAATATAGAAAGTGCGTACAAAGAAGAAAATAAAGAAGTACATAATGTGTATATAACAAGATATGATATTGATAGAATACTAAATATATTTGATGAAAATGATAAGGTAGAAAGAATATATATAAACTTTTGCAATCCATGGCCAAGAGGAAAACATCATAAAAAAAGACTAACACATTCAAGACAGTTAGAAAAGTATAAAACATTTTTAACAAATGGTGGAGAAATTTATTTTAAAACGGATGATGATAATTTATTTAGTGATAGTATTTCATATTTTAAAGATACAGGATTTAAAATTGAAAAAATGACATACAATTTAGCTGAAGAAAAAGATTTTTGGAATGGTGAAAGCAATATAGAAACAGAACATGAAAAAATGTTTTCAGAACAAGGAATAAAAATAAAAGCATTAATTGCAAAGAAGCAATAAAACAAAGCAGATTTTTAATTTTTAAAATCAAGGCCCGCTATAGGAATATATATTTTTTTATAAAAAGTCTTGCTTCCGCTTTTCGAGACATTTATTGTCGACCAAGGAAGCATGTACTTTTTATAAAAAAATATATATTCCTATAGCGGGCCAGAAATCTTATAAAAAATCTGCTTTGTTTTTACGTATAAATTATTTATTGCTCTTTTTTTACCCAGATAGAAACGCTTCCACCATTAACGTAGAATATGCCGTTTCCTTCTTGGTCTACATATGCTGGCTCTTGCAAATTGCCAGTATAATCGTATAAAACTGAATTGGCTAAGTTTTTACCAACATTCATTTGTAAGCATCCACCATTAGAGTTGGTCATTATAACAACCATACCAGAATTATAATGTTCTGAGTCTCCTTCTCTAGTCCATGCTATGATGTGTGGGTCGTTAAAGTAATCTGTTTGAACTCCATATGCGAAATGATTTCTTACATAAAGTAGTTTCTCTAATATACCTTTTTTAGAAGAAATATTCTTGCTTGGAATACCATACAAATCACCATAAAATACACAAGGTAAGCCGTCTTTGCGAAGCAAAATTAAAGAATAGGCTAAAGGCTTAAACCAATCGTCAATCCAAGATTCTAAAGCTTGTCCAGGCTCTGTATCGTGGTTGTCGACAAAGGTAACAGCTTTTTCTGGAATTGTGCTAACCAAAGTATTGTTGAAAATTGTTCTCATATCATATGTTCCATTACTATGACAGGCATTGTATAAGTTATAATGTAGCGGAACATCGAAAAGAGATAACATATAGTTAGTATTGCTTAAATAAGATTTTAGAGATTCTATATTTCCGCTCCAATATTCACCAACTGTGAATAAATCTTTTTGTGTTGTTTCTCTTAAAGTCTTTAACCAATCTTCGAAAAAGGAAGCTCGTATATGTTTTACAGCATCTATTCTAAAACCGTCAATGTTAGTTGTTTCTAAATACCACTTTCCCCAGCTTATTAATTCTTCTACAACGTCAACGTTATTTAAGTCAACATCGCATCCCATTAAATAATCGAAATTTCCATTTTCTTTATCGACAGCTTCATCCCAATGTTTACCATAAAATCTGAAGATGGAAGACCTTTGTGTTGCTTCATCCCAATCAATCCCATGAAAATGTGTCCAATTCCATTTGAAAGAAGAGTATATATCGTTTCTTCCAGGAAATGTAAATTTTGTCCATGCAGTAATTTCTTTGGGCTCTCCAATTTGCTCCGTTCTATCGTTAGGATTATCTTCGATTGCGATTACTTTTTCGGTTTCGTCGGCTCCCATTTTCTGATTAAATACAATATCAGCTAATACCTTTAGATTGTTTTGATGAAGAATATTTATTGCATTTAGATATTCATCTTTTGTACCATACTTAGTACGAATAGACCCTTTCTGATCAAACTCTCCTAAATCATATAAATCGTATACACCATAGCCAACATCTTCTTTACCACCAGTTCCCTTATAAGCAGGGGGTAACCAAATATAATTTATACCAATTTCAGAAAGATACTTTGCTTCATTTGCAGCAGTTTGCCAAAACAAGCCATCAGAAGTAAGATACCATTCAAAAAATTGAATCATTGTTTCATTTGTATTATTCAAAAGAATCACTCCCATAATTATTTTATAACTATTATAGCATAAAAATAAAAAAATTATAGAAAAAAGTGGAAAAAATGAAAAAATATTGTATAATATATATATCAATTGTAATTTACAAGATGAAAGGAATGGCATTTGATATGTTTAATTACGAAACGGAAAATAATGAATATGATAATTTAGAAGAATGTGTAAATATGGTGTATGAACTTGCTTCTAAATATGCTTTAGATGGGGTGAAAAATAATATAGGAGGCCCTTTTGGAGCTGGCATTATATATAAGAAAGATAATGGAAGATATATTATATTACTAATAGAGAGAAATTCTGTAATTAGGTCGAAAGACCCAACTGCACATGCAGAAATAAATGCAATAAGAAGTGCATGCAAAGCACTAAACACTAGGTCCTTAGAAAACTGTATATTAGTAACAA
The DNA here is from genome assembly GCA_946008205.1 of uncultured Clostridium sp. Taxonomy (GTDB): domain Bacteria; phylum Bacillota; class Clostridia; order TANB77; family CAG-508; genus CAG-245. Next base: position 4,353 of record CAMGAZ010000152.1, read on the forward strand.
CAGCTAAAAGTTGCCCGATGTGCTTAGCTGCTGCATGCTGGGCTAATATAAAGACAATTTATTATTCACAAGGATATGAAAGTGCGGTAGATAGTGGATTTAGAGATGAGAAAATAGAGGAGTACATTAAAGGAAACAATCAAATAATCGAAGAGAAGATGTTGAATAATCCTTGTTGCGAATATCCATTCATAGAGTGGAATAGTAAGAAAGAAAAGGAAGAATATTAAA
>CAMGAZ010000153.1 GCA_946008205.1 uncultured Clostridium sp.
GATATATATTTATAGTACAGAAAACATAGAAAAAAAGATGATATTTATGGAAAGACTAGGATATAGTAGAAATGACATATTAAAAATGACAAAAAAGGTACCGACGATATACAATTATTCCATAGAAAATATGCAGACAAAAATAGAAGATATGGAAAATCTGGGATACACTAAAAAAGAAGTAATAAAAATGACAAAGAAATTACCAACAATATATAGTATAAATATGAGTAACATAAATAAAAAAATAGAAGATATGGAAGGCTTAGGATACAGAAAAGACGAGATACTAGATATGACAAAAAGATTCCCAGAAATATATAGCTACAAAATAAAAAGCATGAAAGAAAAAATAGAATTCATGGAAAGCTTAGGATATAATCAAAGCCAAGTATTAAAAATGGCAAAAGATTTACCTACGATATATGGCTTAAGTAAAGATAATATTAAGCAAAAAATAGAATTTTATGATTCGCTTGGACTTCATGAAATATTTGTTGATAATCCTCAGTACCTAATGCAAAGTGTAGCGTTGAGTTATGCTAGGTACATGTTTTTTAAAGAGAAAGATATAGAAATAGACACTTCGAACTGCAGAAGATTATTCGTGGGAGAGAAAGTCTTTAAATATAACTATGGGGGAGAAAAAGAGAAATTATTGAAAAAGTATAATTACTCAGAATACATTGAAAAAAAAGCAAAACATGAAAATGTTACAAGTTTGACAAGAGCAATTAAAGATGTATCATTAAAGGATGCTCAGAAGGGTGAAGAATTTTTGAACAAATTGGAAAAAGGTGAACTTATGGAAGAAAAGGATGGAATAACTATAGATGAGAAATGATGAAAAAAACAACTATAGGAAAGCTTTAGTTGAAGTAGAAGCTGTAATTAATTCGTTAAATGAGGATGAATATAAAAAAATACCGCAGAATCTAATAAATCAGATAAATGAAAATAAAGACAATAATTATATATATGAATACAACAAAGAATTGAGTTTAGACGCTTGGATTTTTATGCCAGAAACAAAGGCGCTTTTATACAACATCTTAAAGAGATATTTATTTACGGATAAGCAAAAATGTATTTTAGCAGATAGAGAAAGACTCCAGGCACTACAAATTGAAAAAGAGAAAAGTCAAAAATACAATATGGAAGACATCTTTAGAGCCAATAGAAAAAGTAGTGAAAAATAAACACAGCTATTTTGTTATAAATTTAAGATACTGGAATATATATAATTAATATCAGCTGCTTAGTTGAAATAAAAAATTAAGAGGTTCTGAATGTTTATTATAAATAAAAAAAGAATAATGTTTTTACTAATAGCTGTTTTATTGCCAATTGGAATTTTCGTGACGCGAACTGCTAGTAGCAATCAAAAAAATAGAGATATTTTAGCTACGATGGCAACTCCAGTAACATCAAGAACTATTGTAGTAGATGCAGGACACGGAGGAGAAGATGGTGGGGCAGTAGCAAGTGATGGTACATCTGAAGCAGATATTAACCTAAAAATTGCTCTAAAACTCCAAGCATTACTAGAGCAAAGTGGAGCAAGCGTTGTATTAACGAGGTCAGACGAAAATGCTATATACGATTTAAATAAAAAAACTCTAAGGGATAAAAAAAACTCGGATATAAAAAATAGAGTAAAGATTCGTTTTCATTGTTCTGCGGCCTTCTGTATAAGTATCCTGCTAAACAAGATTGCTCAAAGCCAATATGATGGCTGGCAAACGTTTTTTAAGGAAGGGAGCGAAGATGGGAAAAAACTCGCAACATGTATCCAAAATAATTTGAATGAAGCAATACAAAGAGAAAATAAGAGAGTGCCACTTAAAATTAGTAATATATATATAATTAAACACGTTGAAATCCCAACATCAATAGTAGAGTGTGGATTTTTATCAAATCCTGAAGAAGAAAAAATTTTAAAAACTGATGAATACCAAAATAAGTTAGCTTGGGGAATATATAATGGGATAATGGATTATTTTAATGAATAAGAATTTTGTGATTTTTATATATAATGAACAATCAATGTATGTATAACTTTTCCACTTCTTGGAGAAAATATGTGCAAAACATATTCCAAGGAGTGGATTTTTTTGAAAGAAAGAAGAAAATTAAATATAAAAGGAGCGATTTTAGATAGAAACCAATTAGATAATTATCTAGAGAAAATTGCTTCTGATCATATATTAACTGAAAAATCGGATAAGGACACATATCCAATCCCAAGACTGAAAGAAAATTTTGTTATAATAAAAGAGATATATAGATTATTAAACGATCAAATAAAACAAGGGATACCTATTCACCCTGCCGGGGAATGGATACTAGATAATTTATATGTCATAGAGGAAATCGTAAAAAGCATAAGTAAAGACCTAACTCTAAAAAAGTACACTGAATTTTTAGGGCTGGCAAATGGAAGATATAAAGGATTTGCAAGAGTTTATGTATTAGCGACTGAGATGGTAGCATATACTGATGGAAAAATAAATTCGGAAAATTTGGAAAACATGTTACAAGCATATCAAACTAAGAAAACTCTAAGTATGAATGAGATATGGAACATTGGAACATTTATACAAATAGCATTAATCGAAAATATAAGAGAAATATGTGAGACAATATATATGTCGCAAATGCAGAAATATAAAGTTGAGGATATACTTAGCAGATTCTTTGGAGAAGAAAAAAAGAAAAGAGCATATCAATCAAATAAAATAGCATTAATAAAAACAAGCCAAATGAAAAACTCTTTTATTGAATATATGTCATATAGATTGAAAAAGTATGGGAGTAAGGCATATGCTTATTTAAATGTATTAGAGGAAGAAGTAGCTAAGACGGGTAATGATATTACTGAAGTTATAAAAAAGGAACATTTTGATATAGCAGTCAAAAAAGTTTCAATCGGAAATAGCATAACTACATTAAAGACTATGTCGAGAATCAATTTCCTTGAGATATTTGAAAGAATTAATAGAGTTGAAGATATATTGAAACAAGACCCGGCTAAACAGTACGAAATCATGGATAGCGATACAAAATCATATTACAGGAATGCCATACAAGAAATATCGAAGAAAACTAAAATATCAGAAATATATATAGCTAAGAAATGCTTAGAATTAAGCAAAGGTGCATATTGTAAAATTCAAAATGGCGAAATTTCTAACATAAAAAAAACTCATATAGGGTATTATCTGATTTCGGATGGTAAAGAGGAATTATTAAATAGTCTATTAGATAAAAAAGTTAATATAAAGTCAAATAAAGAGAAAGTTAAATGCTATATTGAAACTACTTGGGGAGTGTCTTTAATACTAAATGCAATCATGTGTATAAATTTCTTCTATTCGTTAACAAACATTAACGTTCCAACGTGGATAAATATTATTCTAACAATAATATTGTTTGCTATTTTACTAATACCTATAGAAAATATTATGGCAAAAACAATACAATATATTTTGAGCAAAGTTGTAAAACCAAAATTAATTCCAAAGATAGATTTTCAAAATGGAGTTCCGGAAGAATTTTCTACGATGATTGTAATACCTACAATATTAAAAAATAAAAATAAAGTAAAAGAATTAATGAGAAAATTGGAAGTGTATTATATTGCTAATAAGAGTGAAAATTTATATTTTACCTTATTGGGGGACTGCACATCTGGAAGCAAAGAAGTTGAAGATTTTGATGAAGAGATAATAAAAGAAGGAATTGAGAGAACAAAAAAATTAAATGATGAGTACGGTAATATATTTAACTTTATATATAGAAAGAGAACATGGAATGAAAATGAAGATTGCTACATGGGGTGGGAGAGAAAAAGAGGCTTATTAAACCAATTTAATGAATATATGTTAGGACATATAAAAAACCCATTTAGAATAAATACAATGGAAAATACAGAAAGAAAGAAAATCAAATATGTTATTACTCTCGATTCAGACACTGATTTGACACTAAAGTCTGGGTTGGAATTAGTTGGGGCAATGGCGCATATTTTAAATACTCCCATTTTAAATGAACAAGGAGATTTGGTAATATCAGGACATGCTTTAATGCAACCTAGAGTAGGAATAGGATTAATGGAGAGTAGAAAGAGTATATTTACTCAGATATATGCAGGAGAAGGAGGAACAGATTCATATACAAATGTAATCTCAAATTTATACCAAGATAATTTTGACGAAGGGATTTTTACAGGAAAAGGAATATACGATTTAAATGTATTTTCAAAAGTCCTTAATGATGAAATTAAAGAAAATACAGTTTTAAGCCATGACTTGTTGGAAGGAAACTATTTAAGATGTGGGCTAGCTTCTGATATAGTATTAATGGATGGATATCCGAGCAATTATATGAGCTTTAGAATAAGGTTATACAGATGGATTAGAGGAGACTATCAAATTCTTCCTTGGATGAAAAGTACAATAGAGAATAGAAAAGGAGAAATAAAGAAGAACCCATTAAAACTATTAAGTAAATATAAGATATTTAGCAACATAGTAAGAAGTAAAAAGGAAGTTGCGGTATTTGCATTAT
>CAMGAZ010000154.1 GCA_946008205.1 uncultured Clostridium sp.
TCAAATGCAAAATTGTTTAATGTATATTTTAAGTATTTATTTTCTATTACTTTAGTTTGGACTGGTATTTTTTAATTTATTTCTTCTTGTCAAACTATAGTATTTTGTCTTGTTTATATCATTCTAAAAGTTTCATAATTTGGATTTCTAAAAATTTGGGCTATATCAGCAACTTCTTTTATATCTTTTACTGTTTTATTATTAAGGTCTACATAGCCTTTTTCTTTAAAATCTTTACTAAATTTTCTGTATATTGTCTCTATCTTTTGCATATTCTTATTATTGACACTAGTTTTACTTTTGACAATTTCATTGTCTTGTGATATAGTATTAGTAGAAGATATTAGTTCGAAATCCTTATTTCCATTTAATTGGGGTAAGGCAGAATTAATATCTTCTATTTTATTGTTATCAATATATTCCAGTTGATGATAATAAAATTTATCTTTAACCGTCGAATCTTTTGTAAATTCTTTAATAACAACTCTAACCAACCCATTTTTTCCTTTATAATTTACAGGTGCGAAGAAGTGATGATATAGAACTTTATTTTTATCAGTCGGATTATATGAAGTAAAAGCATAAACACCTTGTTCGATAATCTCTTTTATATTATCCGCAGTTTGTATTTTGCTTTCAGTTACTGTTCCAGAAAATGTTTTGTCAATACCACTTTTATTTATTTCTGTTATACTATTAGTATCAATTATAGTAACTTCTATATCCCTAAATAATTCAAGAGCTATATTTTCTGCTTCACTCCTAAAACTTTTTGCAGTCTTATCAGTAATATTCTTAAAAATATCTGTAATATTAACTATGCTAGGTTTTATATTGTTTCCAGCCTTTTTAGACATTTCAGTATCATTAACAAGTTTTGCTCCTGGCTTCAATTTTATATCTAATGAATTAGCAATATTTAAAATATCATACCTGTCAATGTTTCTTTTAGCCTTTTTAAAATTATTAATAGAACGTATTACATCTTCATAATTGTTTGTCTGTTTATTTAAAGTGTCTACATTTTTATTGTAATTGCTTTTAGAACTATTCTTTTTCATACCAAATATACGTGAGTCTTCAATATCATAATCTATGCTTGAAGTATTATCATTTCTATATGATTTCCCCTCTATTTTTCCCTTTTTATTTATGTAGTTTTCATTAGGCATTATAGTTTGACCATATATGTTTTGGTATCCCTCTGTTAACGCTTTATCTAATTCTATTTCCATTTTCTTGGCTAAAGCATAATTGCCTTTGCCTTCATAAATGTCATTAAGTATGTTTCTGATTTTATCCCAACTTACACCTGTTGCATCTTTGAACTCTGCAAGTTCCTTTGTGGTGCTTCTTTTTTGACCTGTCCATGTATCGCCTGCTTTATATCGTTTACCAGGTAAAGAATATTCTAAATCTTCCATAAAATTTGCAGCCATATCTTTTATATCCTGTGATAATTCTGGGTGCTCTTCTGAATAAGGTTTTACATTCTTATTAGATACGTTTTCGTAAGTTCTGTCTTCCATGTTTCGGTTCTTATTATTTTCAATATCTTGATTATTTTCAACATTGCCCATGTAATTTGTTGTCTCATTCTTTATGTTTGAATTTTGAGGCTGTTCTGTCAATTTCTGAGGCATATGATTTAATTGTTGCTGTGCTTCGTTTGCTACTTCAATTATTTTGTTTTGTAAAGCTATATTAGACTTAGCAACCTTTGAGTTTATGCCTTTTATAGACGCTTCATCTATGTTTATTATTTTATGATCAAACCACTGTTCCGCTGATAGAGTAGATGTATATGGGGAATTATCCAATAATAGTCCTGTATTCCCATCTATTACATTGTATATGTTAGTATTTGCTTTTTTTATAATTACAGGCTTTATATTTAATTTACTATTCACATTAACTATTTGCTTTCCAGATGTAATTTCAATATCTTTTAACGTTCCATCTTGATTGAATGTAGTAGTATAAAATTGACCAATATCTTCTTGATTAATAGTGTCATTATATTTAATTGCTAATCCACCATCATCTATAATCTTTTGTATTTTTCTCTCCATTTTTCTATTAATAATATCTGACTCTTTATCCTCGAATCTACCTCCACCTATGCCTAACAAGTCCATAATAATAGTAGAAAGAGAAGTAATTTTTACAGTTTCGCTTGTACTGTTTAACCATTCTTTCCACTCTGGGAAATCTTTATCATTTATTATTTTGTCAATAAGATTATCAACATTATCTTCTACTAGTTCTTCAAGGTTTTCTCCGATTACTCCAACAGTTTTATTTGCAATTTCCTTGCCTACCTTACCTTTTATTGTATTGTATATTAGCTCATCAACCTTATCTGATACTGAACCACCTTTTCCTCTTGTTAAAATGTTTGCATCAAACATTTTTTCTGTAAGATATGACACATATCCTTTAGCCACTCCAGTTACAGTTGCTTTTCCAATATGTCCTTCGTTTTCGTCTAATACCTCTTGAGCAGAACGTCCTCCTACAGTTATTCCTTGCATTAATGTTCCATCTACGCCAAGAGCCATACCAATAGCTTGATTTGTTAGCATTTCAGTTATAGTGTTAGTAACTTGTCCTGCTGTACGAATGGCTGTATTATTTATTCTTGCTGTAACGTTAGATTCATACTCTCCCTTTTCTTTTATTTTACCACCAGAATCTACTAAATTATTATATATATCATTTAATTTGTTCTCTGATCTCTCATTGTTAAATATTTTAGCCCATGTTTCAAAGCCTCTTACTCCTAAAGCAGTTAAGGTAGTTACCGCATCTACTAATCCAGCAGCTGGACTCTTAACTCCGCCTTCTATATTCTTTAATATACTAGTAATAGTTGCATTAATAGAATGGTATCCACCTTTTTTTATTTCTTCATTTCTTTGGTTTGCTTCACCTATTGCAGATATAGTCATTGGAGTTGCTTTCGTCATATTGCTCATGTCAGATTTTATTATAGGAATATTCTTTACAGATGGTAATGTAGTATTATAGTTTCTGTAATTTGGTATTTTATCAGTACTTTGGCTCTGGACTTTTACACCTTGATTAATGTTAGGCAACTTTTCGATATTATTCTGAATAATATTTTTTTGTATTGCAGTTTTATTTTGAGCATCGTCTAGACTTGAAATATCCTGAGTTGAAACTTGAGAATTTTCTTCCCATAGCTCGTCCATTTTTTGTTTAATTCTTTCTTCATCAGCTAGTTTATCATTATATGTAGTCATTCCAGCAAAATTTCGTAATTCTTTTGCTCGCTCTTTTTTTGCTGTATAATCTGTATCAGTTTCATTATTTACATTAACAATACTGCGTAATTGTTTAGCTCGTTCTTTTCTCTTTTTATATTCTTCTTCATTAAACATTTAAACTGCTCCTTCCTACAATCCCCAGCCAAGTTTACCGAAACGTCCGTTTTTTAAGTCATTCATTAAATCTTGATTGGTTGTAAATTTATATGTACCATTCTGTATTTCACTTAATGCAGTATTTACAGCATTTTTAGCATCTTTGTTATTTACATTAGATTTCTTTTGTCCCCATATAGTAACTCCTAAATTATCTAGTGCTTTATTATTTCCATCTAACGCTTTAATCCAAGTAGATACATTTGTGTCATCTAATCCAGAAGTTGCTGTAGTAGTTGTTGGAGTACTATAATTATTGTATTTAGAATATTTAGCGGAAAGTTGTATTAATTCTTCTTCACTAATCATTCCACTTGCATATAAGTTATCTAGGAAATCTCCTAATTCATTATAAGATTGTTCGTCTGGTACAACATATTGCTTTGTGAAATCGTCATATTGTGCATATCTATTTTTAATTATTTCATCATATCTGCTGTAATTTGAATTACTACTTGAATTTCCATATTTCTTAGATAGCTGATATTCATAATCGGTTTGCTCTTTATCTAATTCTGCTCTTAATTGGTATAACGCTTTATTATTTTCATATTCTAATTGAGCTTGTTCTCTCATTTTTTTCAATTCAAATTCTCTTTGTTCTTTAGCTTCTCTTGCATCTTTGCTTAAAGTACCAACTGAAACACCTAATATTGTACTTGCACCATTATCAACGTAGCCTAATTCATCTACACGTTTCCAAGCATTTTCTAATTCATCTTGTTTTTTCTGATATTCAAATTGTTTATTTTCAAATTCTCTATCTTTTGCATCTTTCCAATATTCAAATTGTTGCGAATCGTAATTCATTACAATCTGTGCAGTGTCAGCTAGTTGTCCTAAATATTCAGTCCATCTATTATGAGCTTTTTCTTCATATTGAGGTATCAATTCTCCAACAATTCTTGCAACTCTTTCAGCTGTTGCACTAGAATTAAGTACTCCACTTCCCGCTAAGCTTTGTAATGTAGTATTTGCAGCATATTCTGTTGCTACTTTCAAATTATTATCTTGAGTTGGATCGTATTCAAAACCTTTATTCATTTGTGTTAGCATTTCACTTATTATACTGTTAATAGTATCTGAATAAGCACTTTGATAC
>CAMGAZ010000155.1 GCA_946008205.1 uncultured Clostridium sp.
GTATGCACTTGTTAAATCACTCATGTTACCTAAAATGGCAGAAAGAGTGTTGGCACGATTTTTCAATTATATTCAATTGGGTTCGCAACGCCCAACCAGTATTAGTTGTATAAATTTAACTTGCCGTAGAAAATATAAATGGTAATTGTTTCATATAAATTCTCCTACAACTAAATACATCTTTATGTTTTCATAAAGTTTCGACTATTTTTTAACGGGCTATAAAGCTACCGCCACACCATTTCAGATGCCATACGCTTGCACCCTACTGATTGACATAATCATAGTCTGTTGACACATCCCTATTCAGGACTTTGCGCCCAAACATCCATTATTACGGTACTTAGGATTTTGTCCATATACCATCCCTGTTGTTGTTTTACTTTCGTTACATTCATACCAGCTTATTTCATCCGTATTGTAGTAACAGGGCTTTAGGAGGTACTGGGTTTAGATGTGTTCTTTATGCACATTTCTGTACATACTGGCAAAATTAGCTCTGCCAGCCATAAGTTCGAGAAGTGCAGCCTGATCTATATCGCTCATATCTTCCCAAACTTGTCCAATTTCTTTTAGAATCGTATATGTATCTTTGTAATCACCCGACTCAGTAAGAATATTAACTCCTCTAAGTTCTTTATTTTTTGATTGTAACTTAGTGACACTTGTAATAACTCCGGCAGTTTCTCCTCCCATTTCTTCTACCTTTTGTTACTCTTTTTATTTATAAAACAAAAAGGATCAGGTCATTTCTGCCTGATTCTGCACTTTCTTTATTAAGTTATATGTGCAGAGCGGATCATACCTTTATCTCAAATGAGATAATCTGCATACGCGTTATAATTACTTATAATACTGTGATCTCTACAGGATTCTTATAAAATAATATTAATTATAAGACTTCCCCACGGGATTGTCCACTTCTGGAGTTTCCCCGTTTTGAGCAGATTGTTTACCTATATGTCACCATATAGGGGTGCAAATTTTTACACTTCTGTGCTTGTTCCACGCAAGCGGAGCGAGATAGTACGCAGGGCACTTCCCACGGAATTTGGGTCCTGAACAACTTTATTTGCAGCCGCAATTAAGGCAACACTTTGTTCGAGGTTGTTACCTCCCTCCATAAGAGCGCTTGCAGAGTCTTGCAGTGCTGTTGCGAGGCCATCACTAGAGACGGCAAAATTATTACCACATTTTGTTACTTTTGCACAAAATTTATGCAAAGGATTGGCCATTTCTGCCAATCTCTACGATTTTATTTTTAAAACATTATATTCGTAGATCCGACTATATCTTCTTCTCAATAAAAAATTGAGAGGATGGCGTGACCATATATATCGCTATATATAATCTATTAGTCTGTACGGATTTTTTAACAATACATAAAATTAAATAACACCAGATAAATTATCTTTTAAATTTACGTCTTGAAATGGAACAACTAAAATATCATTCAACTTTAAAACGTTTTGATCTAAATGATAATTGAATGAATGATAATTATCAAGTATGCCATGTTTTTTAATATACTCTTGAATTAAAATCCAACATAAATCAATGTTTTCATTAATATCCTTTTCCCATAGATATAATATTTCTATATTCTCATATTTTCTTACATAAGTATGTTTTGATTTATCTTGTTTAATTGATTTTTTCTGTTGGTTTGTTAGTTGAGTGATATCATATTTTAATGGATGGGCATGCCAATAATTTCCCATTATTTCAATCATTAAATTATAGTCTGAAAGAAATATATCTATTGAGTGATATTTTTCAACGTGTTCATTTTCAAAACAAATTTGATGTAATTTAAGTAAATTATTAATTTTTTTATGTGGTTTAGTCATAGTTTGAGGCATGACTCCATCTGAAATCATTTTTATAATAAACTCACTTTGCTTTTTCTTATTTTCTTCCGATTGGTGTGCTCCAAACATAGAATGTTTATCGTTGATATAATACTTAGACCTATATTCCCAATAACATTGCTGGCAACAAAAATTATGATTATCTCCAAATCTATTAGTTTTATTGTAGTCATATGGGGTAATAAAATATGGCTTTTTACAATTAGTGCAAAGCACCTCAATCTGACTATAGAAAGGAGAGTTTTTACCACTTGGTTTGTGTTTTATATGCTCATCACAATGAAAATATTTTTGCTTTTTATATTGAGACGGACGCACAACTAATTCTTTACCACACTCTTTACAATAAACCATAACTTTAATTTTTTGATTATTAATTCCCATATTATGTAATTTATTAATAATTTCAATTAAATCACTTGTATCAAAATAATCAACTAGGTCATTCACAAAAACAATACCATTGGTTTGAATAATATTATCGATTTCATATTTTGTTATCATAACATCACCACCTTACAATTAATTTTGTATTGTTAAAATCTTTCCTCGGAATTGGCTGTGTCCAGCGTTTTCCAGATATAGCCATCTTTTGCTCATACATCACTGTATAAGGAGGCAAGTAATTTTTACCTCATTTAAAATATCAACTACATGCTGACTCTCATCCGCAGTGTAAGAAAACGCCTGCATTGTTGAGATCAATGCTTCTGACGCTTCCGTAGCATTATCAAATTCAGAAACGTTTAATAAGATAGCTGTACTCTCAGCGAGCTTTCCAGCTTCTTCGATAGAGTACCCGAGCCTTGCCCACTCAGCAGCCATAGTTGTTAGTTCAGAAACCGTGCTACCAACTATCGCCGCAGTCTTGGACATATTCTGTAAGAACTGATCATAAGTCGCATCTGTTTCGTCTGTAACCTTTTTAAGCTCAGTTAATGCACTATCAATTTCTCTAACATACTGAATCCCTTGTCTAATCTGTTGGAAGATTTCTTGGAACCCAGTCATAGAAATCAAATATGTCGCGATACCTTTCGCTTTATTCTTAAGCTCGTCAAAGAACCTGCCAAATACAGTAGTTGCCTTCTCTGTTTCGCCAGCAGTCGCATAAATAGTAGTACCCGCCGCATTTAATGTCGCAGTAAAAGTTGTAAACGTTCCATCACCATTTTTAACAGTATATGTTAGTTCTGTAAAGTCACTATTAAATTTTCCAATTTCAGCTTTCGGAATTGAATTTACAAGGTCTTCTAGCGCCTTCTTACGCCCTGTTCCCGTATTCTGAAAATCTTCTGCAACAGGAGTACCATCGTCAATACTATTAGATACTAATTTTTCCTCTTCTTTAACAACTTTCCCTAATTCCTGCGCATATCTATTGAACTCGATTTGAGCCTGTTTAAAAGCCTCAACTTTTGCCTTCCCAGATTCAGTTGTTAAATCTTCTCCAATTTTGAATTTTGACTGAGCTTCTTTTAATTTGTCATAAGCATCTGTAAGCTTCTTAACTGCATCAAAATCTCCAGTTAAATCAACACCCTGCGCACGAGATACCAATAAATTGTATTTTGCGCCCTGATTCAAAAGTTGCGCCGTGCCATAAGCCTGTTTTGATGGATTCCCGTTTGCATTAACTATGTTATTTTTTTGCTTGTATGCATCAATCAATCCAAACAATGCAGTTTTTGTTTGCTCAATACCAGATATCTCTGCCTGTTGTCCATATTCGACCTTAGAGTTATATTCATTAAGTTGCTGAATTAATTCTTCCTTCTTCTTCAAAATCTCTTGTTGATCAGCACTTGGGTTTTCAATTGGTTTATTTAAACCAGCTTCTTTTAATTTAGAATTTAATTCTCCTATAACTTGTTTAGATTGCTGTTCCTGATTTTTCTTGAATATATCTCTCTCAACATTGATATCAGTTTGTAAATCCTTAAATTTCTTTTGCCACGCAGTTAACCCGGCATTATCATTGATGTTTTTAAATTCGGCATCTAACTCTTGAAGTCTAGTTTTTAACTCATCAGTAACTCCAGACGCGTCATCAATATCTGTCTTATATTTATCGAAAGAAGTTTTTGTAGTATTTAAATCTTTAGCAAGTGTATCTGGGACTGCGCTCACAGGTTCATTTTGCTTTTTTTGCAATTCTTCCTTAGCTGCAACAAGTTCTGCTTCTATTTTTGCCTTCCTTGACATTGCTTCATCAAGTTTCGCCTTAGCGTCATCTCTAGTTGATTTGCTTTCGTCAACTTTTGAATTTGCCTCATCCAACTCCATTTGTGCTTTTGTTACATCTTCTGCTGCTTGGTGCCTCTTATCTGCTAAATCATCTTGACCTTCTCCTGATTTATTTACCGCTGCCGCTAACGCTTCCTCGGCCTGGCGTTCGGCATTAATCGCGGTCGTATAAGCATCAGATGCATTTGCTGCAGCAATTTTCTTTACTTCGAGATCTGCTTCTGCTTCAGCAAGCTTTTGTTTTGCTTGTATTAATTTAGAATTGTCCAGAACATTTATATTTTGTAATTCTTCCTTAGCCGCAGTAAGTTCTGCTTCTATTGCTGACTTCTTCGTTTCTGTTTCGTCGAGTTTTACCTTGATAGCGTCCCTAACAGACTTGTTTTCGTCAATTTCTGAATTTTTTTTGTCTAATAAATC
>CAMGAZ010000156.1 GCA_946008205.1 uncultured Clostridium sp.
TGGAAAGAAAAACAATAATAGAAAATATGAAACATATGGCTGAAATGGCAAATATAGAAGCTAGTAGAGAAGTTTTTGGATATTTTCTTTATGGAAGTCAGAATTATGGTCTTGCAGATGAAAATTCTGATATAGATATGTATTGTATAACAGTACCATCTTATAAGGAAGTTTTATTTGGGTATAATAAAAATGCAACATTTAAAATAGGAGCTACTAATGATAATAAAATTACCACAAAGAATTTAATAGATTTCTTTAAAGAATTAGATAAAGGTAATTTTTCAACTATCGAATTATTATTTACACCTTATGTAATAATAAATGAAAAATATATAGAAGAATGGGAAGAGGTCAGGCTAAATCTTATTTAGATGATGCAAGAGAAAAAGAAAAGAAGGAAGTTTCTAACGGTAAGCCATTAGCAAATTATTTAAGATTGACGGATTCTGCTGATAAATATTGTAATAATGATTATGCTAATTTATATGAATTATCTGCTGCGCGAAGCACAGTTTTAAGAAATATAAAGAATAGCTCTGAAGTTTTCAGAATAGGTCCGCGCGAACTTCCACGAGAATTATATGATTGTAAAACAACTTTAACATCAACAAATATAAATGAAAGAAACAAGGAAGCACTTATAGATTTATTTAAAAACCTTTTAAGGAGATAGATAATGAAATATTTTTTAGATTTTGAAGGAACACAGTTTAGTCATAAAATTATATCCATCGGCGCGGTTTGTGAGAATGGTCACTCTTTTTATTCTCTTGTAAAGCCAGAGAGTAAGTATAAAATTAGTAAAATAATTACAGAGCTTACAGGAATTACTATTGAAGATATTGATAATGCTAAAGGCGCGATAGAAGTATTCAATGAATTTTACAATTGGGTACTTGCACAGGAGGAAGAAGCGAAAGAAAATGAAGTAAATTGGAATCCCGAATGGTTTTGTTGGGGGTCAGAAGATATTCATTTTGTAAAAGGTACATTTAAAGATTGCGCCAGCGACCCGTGCGCGAGGCTGATTTTAGGCGATATAGCGGGCGGACTTACTGATTATGGTACGAGATTCTGTCAGCGGTATAATATTAAGCAGCGCGGTTTATTAAAAGTTGCGCAGGCATTTGACCATACAAAAGAACAGGATCATAACGCTTTAAATGATGCTATACTTTTACAATTCATTCACTCTTGTGAAGAGAAATATGAAAAAGCAGAAATAAAAAAGATGGTGGCGCGCCTGACCGAGCTTGAAGAGGCGAAGCCTAAGCCTAAGTGGACTAAATCTGATTTGCCTAAAGGAACGATTGTTACGATTTCAAATAATAAAAAGGTCACACATTCTTTTGAAACAGCAAATGAAGCAGCAAAATGGCTTATATCTGAGAAGAAAATCAAAGATAAGGAAGAGAACGAAGTTGCAGAGAAAATATTAGAAGCCGCAAAGAAAAGAAATAGCTATTATAAGTCTTGGAGAATGATAGGAGAATGATATAATGTCTAATTATGCTTATATAACAACATTAAAGAATCTTAGAAAACATCCAAACGCAGATAGATTACAGCTTGGTGAATGTTTTGGCAATACTGTTTGTTTAGACCTTTCTTACGCTGAGGGAGAGATAGGTGTTTATATCTCAGAAGGCGCGCAGCTCTCTGAGGAATTCTGTGAGGAAAATAATCTTTGTAGAAAGAAAGACGCCGCAGGTAACAATATTGGAGGTTATTTAGACCCTAACAAGAGGAATGTAAAAACAATCGCGCTAAGAGGAGAAAAGTCAGATGGCTTATTCTTACCATTGTCTGCTCTTGTATATACAGGTATAAACCTTGATGAAATAAATATAGGCGATTGTGTAGATACTTTAAATGGTCATGTTATTGCAACCAAGTATATTCCGCGCCGACAGCATCGTGAGGGCACTTATACTCCAAAAAAGAAGAAGTTTTCCGTTCCTATTGCGCCTTTGTTTGAAGAACATGTAGATACTCAGCAGTTAGCTTATAATCTTGATAGGTTCGCGCCGGGCGACCTTATAGAGATTACGCTCAAGCTCCATGGTACTTCAGGCAGAACCGCACATCTTCCAATATTAAAGGGATTTAAAAAGTCGTTCTTAGACCATATCTTTAAGCGTGAAGGTAAGCCGGTTTATGATTGGGGATATGTATCTGGTACTAGGAGAACGGTACTGGATCCGCGCAAAGAAGGCGATGGTTACTATAATGATAATACTTTTAGAATAGATTGCGAAAAGGAATTTGCAGATAAATTATTTAAAAACGTAACTGTTTATTATGAAATTGTTGGTTATACTAATGATGGAACTCCTATTATGGGAGAAGCAAAAATACCAAAGGATTATCAGAAGCAGTATGGTAATAAAATGGTGTTCTCATATGGTTGCGCGCCAGCAGAACATGATATTTATGTTTATAGAATGACAATGACCAATGAGGATAAAGAAGTTATAGAAATACCACCAGATGTAATGAGGTTTTACTGTGAGCGCATGAATATAAAGACTCCACCACTTTTCTTGCGCGCATTTATTCCAGACCAAGAAACCTTAGACCAGTTAGGCTTTAAGACTGCGGGTAATTGGGTTTATCAGATGGCGGAACGGTATGCCAGTGGTCCAGATCCAATAGATGGAACTCATGTAAGAGAAGGCGTAGTTGTACGTAAAGTAAACTCGCCAAAATTTGAAGCATATAAGTTAAAGAATTATTTGTTTAAGTTGATTTCTGGTATTATTGTAGAAAAAACAACAGAAAGCGCGACTAATCTTTCAGAAGATATACTTGAAGAAATGTAATGAATTAAGTCCTACTTGACAGTAGGACTTTTTCTATTTTCAAAAACAGCAAATTTTTTGTTATAATTATTATAGAAAGTTAAGGAAAGGAAGAAACAAAAAGTGATGAAGCTTTGGATAGATGATATAAGACCAGCTCCACAGGGTTATATATGGATTGTAAATACCGTAGAAGCAATAAAAACGATTCTCGCTTTCCGTAATGATATTGAAGAAATATCTTTAGACCATGATGCAGGAGAATATGTAGGTTATGGCGGCGACTATATAAAAATACTTGATAAAATGGAGGAAAAAGGAATAAACAATATATCAATTCATCTTCATACTGCTAATCCAGTAGGAAGAGAAAATATGAGAAGAATTATTAAAAAGAATGGGTGGAAAGAGGTATTTCATTAATGAAAAAATTATATTTATTAATGGGAATAAGTGGTTCAGGGAAGTCTACCTGGGCACGTGATTTTCAGTCTAAGTTTTCAGATTCTATAGTGATTTCGCGCGATGCAGTTCGTTTTTCTCTTGTAAAAGAAAATGAAGCATATTTTGCAAAAGAAAAGAAAGTATTTAAGACATTCGCGAATTTGGCTTGTGAAGCTATAAAAGCAGAAATAAATAATGTTATTTTAGATGCAACTCATTTAAACTTCTCAAGTAGACAGAAAATTTTAAATGCTATTAAAGAGCCTTTACAGGAACATGGTTATAAAGTTATTGTAATGCATATAGATACAAAGCCTTCTATTTCTATTGCAAGAGATAAGAAAAGATTAGGGCGCGAGCAAGTTGGTTCTAAAGTAATCTCAAAACAGACTGATTCTATTGAGCCAGTAACTGATAGTGAAAAGCGCTTTTGGAAAGAGTTCTTTAATATGGAATATTGGAGCATTACTCTTTAAAAAAGAGAGGAGGTGTAGATTATGATTTGGCTTTGCGGAGACTGGCATTTTTGCCACGACAAGGATTTTATCTGGAAAGCGCGTGGATTTAATTCTGTTGAAGAAATGAATGAAGCGATAATAAAAAGACATAACGCGCGCGTGACCCCAGAGGATACGGTCTATGTACTAGGAGATTGCGCGCTTGGTGATACAGCTGTCGCTATAGAATATATAAAACAGATGAATGGTCATAAGGTTTTGATCGCTGGTAACCACGACACAGACGAAAGGATAAAAACCTATATTGAAGAAGGTATATTCGAGGATATACAGTTCGGAGCTAGGCTTAAGGCATCTAAGCGCACGCGCTTTTATCTATCACATTATCCTACTTTTGTTAATAATTTTGACGACCCAGTTAATGTATGGAATATTTCAGCACATACACATAGCAAAGAAAAGTTTGAGATAAAAGATAAGAAGATATATTGCGTTTCACTGGAGGCGCATGATTGTTGTCCAGTTAATATAGAAACAATTTTAAATGATATTAATGAAAGGAAACAGAATGTTAGACATTAGAAGAATTAAGAAAGAATATCAGTTTGATGAGGATGGTTTTGCTTCAGTAACTATTCACGTTGCAGACAATGTTTTTATAGGCACAGCACAGTGCGCGCCTGAAGATATGGAGTTTTGCTCTGAAAAAACTGGTCTTGCTATTGCGGAAACAAGAGCTATGATTAATTATTTTACTTGGATAAGAGACATAGAGCTTGGTCAGCAGTTAAAGATTCTTGAGCATTTAGAAAAAGGAGTTAAT
>CAMGAZ010000157.1 GCA_946008205.1 uncultured Clostridium sp.
ATATACTGATATATCAATATTTCTCGGGTTTGCATTAACATAAGAATGATATGTTTTCATTTATTTTGTATTTTGTACTATTTCAATTATATCTGAAATATACTTACTAATTACTGGTATATTTAATTTTATTATTTTTTGGAGCAAATATATGATTAGTGCTGTTATTATTGAAAATCCTATTCCTGCACCAATTCCTTTTATAATCCCTGAAGCAAAGTTTCTTATTAGAAGCTTTTTAGTATTGCCAACTAACTCCACCAAGTCTAAGACTTTATTTTTTCTAAGAATGTAATTTAATTTGCTTAACTGATTCAATAGTCTCGCTTCTATATTTGTATATTCCATTTTGTACTTTCCATTAGCCTTCCTATTAAGTTTAATTTTTCTCATAAAATAAAAACCACCTTTATATTATATGGTGGCTTTTATTTTATTGTTTATTCAATTACATTTGCTATTTCATTTACGGTGTTCTCTACTATATTATTATTTTCTTTTACTTCTTCTTGCTTCTTTTTATCTAGTTCTTTTTTTACTTCTTCAAGTCTGTCTACTAAACTTTGTAGTTTCTTAGCATCCTTTCCTATTTGCTCCCAATCATTACTTTGTGTCGATGCTTTTAAATTATTGTTAGCTTTTATTATTAAATCTGCTAATTCTTCTAAGCTATCTGTATTTTCAACTTCTATATCAACTGCATATTGTGAAACTAAATTGGTTAGAGCTTCACTAAAGTTATCTCCAATGGCAACTTTAGTTCCAGAAGCAACAACTACTTTTTTAAGTACTGGAAGTGAATCTGTTTCGTTTACATATTGTTGATATATTGGCTCTACATATAATAAAGTATTATCTATTGGAACTATTATGATGTCTTTAGTAAGTTTAGTCCCAGAGACATTTAAAGCTTCTATTTCTTTGGCTATTGTTTCATCTTGTCCTAGTTGCGTATCTAATTGCATTGGTCCTATAACATTACTGTCTGTTGGGAAGTTGTATAATTTTAATACATTATTTCCATTTTCATCACAAGAGCCAATAAGGTAAGCTGTAATATTCTGTTTTTCATATGGTGTATATGGTAAAACTAATCCTAATCTTGAACTACTGCTATCAGTTGTTTTTACCATTGTATAATATGGTTCAATTTCCGTTCCCTTAGTAGAAGTAATTTTACTACTTGTATTATGTGTTGCTATATCCCATACATCATCACTTCTATATAGTACATCTGGTTGAATATTATGATATCTTTTTAAAATATTTGATTGTATTTCATATAGATATTTTGGATATACAAAATGATTAGATATATCTTCTGGTATTTCCTCTTCTGAGAATAAATCTGGATAAATCTTTTTATATACCATTGCTTTAGGATCTGTTTTATCTGTCATATAAAATGTTACATCTCCTGAATATGCATCTATTATTACTTTTACAGAATTCCTTATATAATTTATTTCTTTTTTAGTTATACCAGTATTTTCTAACATCATCCTTTGAGAATATGGATATTCGTTACTTGTTGTATAAGCATCAAGTACCCATACTAAATTGCCATCATTTGAAATAACCATATATGGATTGGTATCATACGTTAAATATGGCATTATTGTCTTTGCTCTTTCTATTATGTTTCTATTTGTTAATATCTTACTATCACTTTTTACGTTTCCTGAGAAGACTAACTTAGCATCTTTTTCTCTTATAGCCAAAACTAATCTATCCAAAAAGTTAGCTTCTAGTCCAGCATCTCCATCATATACATTCTCTGTATTATTTAGAGCATCATCAGTTGGATAATCAAATTCCTTCTTACTATTACTATTTGTTACAACTGTGTCATTTGTCTCTAATCCAAAATATATTCTTGGTTCATTCACATTTATAACTTCATCTGTTTGGTCAAATGCTTTTTGTATGTGATTTATATTTCCTGCTTCTGTAGTAGTCGTTGCAGAAGTTATTATCGTTCCAAAACCATGTGTGTATTCATATGTCTTATTATTATAAGTTCCTTTTGAGCTTGCAATCTCTCTCGGAGTAACATATACTGCTTGTTCTTTCCCATTTATACTATATAGTTCTAATTGTGATGATCTAAAATTATAATATCCTTTATTTTTTTGCGAACCTTCTAAGTCTTTTAATATAGTATCTGGGTTTGCTATTGGAATATTTTTTATTGTTTCAGAATTTTCTGTAATTGCACTTTGTGTAATCGTTCCTCCATCCTGAACTATAACTTCATCTATGTCTATTCCATACGCCTTTTTTGTATTTCTAATATTATCTGCTATAAAAGTTTTCTCTTTATCTAATTCGTTAGAATTTACAAATATCAAATTAAATCCTAACATCACTACGAGTAGTAGCACTAGATATACTGGAACTATTAGTATCGATGTAATAACCCTTTTGGTTTTTCCCTTTTTAAATTCAGCAATT
This sequence comes from uncultured Clostridium sp., assembly GCA_946008205.1. Taxonomy (GTDB): domain Bacteria; phylum Bacillota; class Clostridia; order TANB77; family CAG-508; genus CAG-245. Next base: position 2,455 of record CAMGAZ010000157.1, read on the forward strand.
GCCTTAAATACTGATACCACCATAAGTACTGCCAGAATTATATATCCCCAGAATCTTATAGTCGTTTCTGTTATTCCCGCACCAAATATAGAGTAGTTTTCTGATTCATCATTATTTAATATAATAAATTTTTGTACTCCAATATTTACAGTCTCTAATAATACTAGTATTGCAAAAATTACTATTAGGACTTTTAGGTTGGTAAAGGCTTGGTTTAGTATTTCACTCTTCTTTACAGATTCTCTGCTTATTCCATCAAAATATATATTAAACACAATCATGTAATATATCGCTGCATATATTGTTGATGCAATAATTGCAACCATCGCATATATTGTTATAAATTCTAAGAAAGGCCATATAAATACAAAAAATCCTATGTCTAATCCCAAAGCTGGATCTGTTGTAACAAATTGAGTATTAAAGAAGCAAGGCAATGCTTTCTCCATTATCATTCCTGTTGTAAATATAGTTACTAAGGTTGCCACTATAAAAGCTATCGATTTTTGTGGAAGTTTTGGCATTGGTTTCTTTTCGTCGTCAAAAAAGACTTTAAGACCTTTTTTTATTCTTGTCGTAGTTGTATAAACTAGGGTAAATATAGTCACAAAATTTAGTACCGCTATAATTCCTCTATATTCAACGTTTTGCCAAAACATTGATACATAATTTTCTCCAATCTCTTTAATTTCTAAAAATTCGCCTCTTTCAACTATGTATATTATCAAAATTGCGACTAATAATACTGCCAAGACGATTTTTCTTCTGGTTTTCCTTTTAGCCTTCTTATCATCTTGTTTTTCCTCTTTTTTTACTTCTTCTTTTACTTCTTCTTTTTTCGTCTTTTCGTTTTCTTCTTTATTTTTCTCAACTTTTAATTCTACATTCTCTTCTTTAATTTCTTCTGTTTTTGGTTCTTTATTTTCTTTCAAAAGTTTGTTCCTCCAATCTTTTAAATTAAAGCTTTTACGAAATCTTCACTATTAAATATTTCCATATCGTCAATTTGTTCACCAACACCGATAAATTTAACTGGAACTTCATTTTCATTTACAATGCCTATTACAGCTCCACCCTTTGCAGTTCCGTCTAGCTTAGTTAAAATTATTCCTGTAATATCTACTGTCTCTTTGAATGCTTGTACTTGTGATATTGCATTTTGTCCAGTCGTTGCATCTAATACCATTAAAACTTCTTCAGATGCTTCTGGTAGTTCTTTATCTATAACCTTTTTTATCTTTACAAGTTCATCCATTAAATATTTTTTGTTGTGGAGCCTTCCTGCAGTATCACATATTAAGACATCTGCATTTTTCTCTTTTGTTATTTTTATAGCATCATATACAACAGATGCAGGGTCTACTCCTTCTTCTCTTTTTACAATATCGCATCCAGCTCTGTTTGCCCATACCTCTAACTGCTCTACTGCTGCAGCTCTAAAAGTATCTGCTGCTGCAACTACTACTTTTTTTCCATCTTGTTTTAATCTGTTTGCAATTTTTCCAATGGATGTTGTTTTTCCTACTCCATTTACGCCTACTACTAATATAACCGATGGTTTTGTTTCTAAGTTCAGGCTATGGTCTGTTTTATCTAATATTTCCTGTATTTCTTTTCTAAGCGCCTTTTTTACGCCCTCCTCATCTTTTATGTTCTCCTTTTTTACTCTGTCTCTTAGATTTTCAATTATAGCTGAAGAAGTATTGGCTCCAACATCCGACATTATTAGAGCTTCTTCTAATTCTTCTAATAATTCTTCATCTACTTTTCTAAAATTACTGAATATATCGTTCATCTTTTCGTCAAAAGATGTTTTGGTTTTATTCAATCCATTTTTTAGTTTATCAAAAAAACTCATAATTTTTCCTTTCATTATTAAGATTTTAGTCAATATCATTAGTATAACATAAATTTAGTATTTTTACTATAGATTGGCAAAAATCGGTACAAAAAAACTTACGAGAAATATTCTCATAAGTTTTTCAAATTGGAGCCACTAAGCAGAATCGGACTGCTGACCTACGGGTTACGAATCCGTCGCTCTACCAACTGAGCTATAGTGGCAT
>CAMGAZ010000158.1 GCA_946008205.1 uncultured Clostridium sp.
ACTGTGTATTCTTTAGACTGAGGTAATACTGTTGTTGTTGGAACCTCTTGTTTTGTATCTGCAGGAATAAATGTAAATTTTGTAGTTTCTAATTTTGGAGTTCTGTTGAAAGGATTTGATATATTAATGTTCAAATCTTCAAGTGGAGAATATCCAACGATTAAACTTATTAATATAGCAACAACCAATGTAGAAACAACACCTACCAAAACTCCACTTGTAAAGAATGCAATAGGAGATTTTTCAGCTCTAGATGCAACTTTAAAATTTTGCCATAAAACATCAAGTTCTTCTTGTTTGTCTACAGGTGTTCTTGTGTTGTTATATTTGTTGTTATATTTTGCGAGTGATTCTAACATCGCAATTTTTTCACGTGTAATATTTGATCTTCTTAAAGTAGAACCTTTCATAATCCTCACCCAGTCTTGTTGCTATCTAGCAACATAATATCACTACCTTTATTTAAGTCATGTACATATTAACATAAATATTTAAACCTTGCAAAGAAATCAACCGTATGGAGTAGATACTATTCATTTATACCTTTTGCATAAATTGCGAAATCATATTTTGTTGGGTCAATAGAATCAAATTGTTTAAGTTTGTGGGTTAATTCTAAAACAGATTTAAAATCATTACTTTTTCTAGTTAACAAATTCATTTCTCGTGATATTTTTGCGACATGCGTATCTAAAGGAATTAATAATTCCGAAGTCGAAATAAAATCCCATAAACCAAAATCTACTGGAGGTTTTCTTACAAGCCAACGTAAAAACATGTTTAGCCTTTTCATTGCACCATTATTCTTTGGATTTGCTAACATAAAATAAAACCCTTCACCAACATTATCCGTAGAATTTAAGTAAAAATAATCAGTGACGACTTGTAGCATACCTTTTATATCTGATTTTTGTTCGTATCCATATCTAAATAATGTTTGGATAGTTTCGTTTGAGTTATAAAGTTTAGATAAAACTTTTAAAATCTCAACTACATCATTTTCTTTTGCAAATCTATAATTAAAACTTTTTAAATTTGAAAATTCGCCATTTTTTATATATTCCAAAGGACTTTTTCCCATTTTTGAAAATAGTTCATCTAATTTTGGGATAAAAACTTTACGACTACCATAAGCAAATAATGCAGATATAAAAGCCACTATCTCTATATCCTCTTTATCTTTGTATCTATGTGGAATTTGGATAGGGTCTGTTTCTATAAATGTTTTATTTTCGTATTTTTCTACTAATTTGTCTAGTTCTGTTTTTGTAATCATCTTATTTTTTTAAAGAAATTATTTAGTAAATTGTCACATTCTTCTTACATAATACCACCATATATTTTAGTTGAAGAATTAATTATTTTATCAAGGTTACAAACTGAAAAGCCCCCATATTGTCTGTCATAACTCCCAAAATATAAATTTTTAATTCGGGATTGTAATATCGCCCAAGCACACATTGGACAAGTCTCTAATGTAACAAAAATATAAAAAACTTCTAGTCGCATACGACCCACTATTTGTTCAGCTTGTCTTATTGCAAGAATTTCTGCGTGTGCAGTTGTATCCTTTAATTCTTCTTTTAGATTATGGCTTGATACAATAATTTTATCATCTTTTTTTATAACAACTCCAACAGGAATATCTATTGTTACTTTTTTTGCTTCTTCTATAGCATTTTTCATTCTTGGTTAGCCTTTTCTAAGAAAATTTTTACAGTAAATCCATATTCTTCCGTTGAATATAGTCTAACTTCTCCATTCATAGCTTCTACCAAACCTTTTACGATAAATAGCCCTAATCCTGTTCCTCGAGTTGTTCTTGTTGTTTTATCGTCCATGCGAGTGAACTTGTCGAATAATGTTTTAAGCTTTTCTCTAGAGATAAGTGGGTATTTATTATTTATTTCAATAAAGATTTTTCCGTTATCCTCGCCTGCGTTAATTAAAATATCAGTATCTTCTTCTGCATACTTAACGGCATTTTCTATTAGGTTGATAATAACTTGTTCAAATCTATCTCTGTCAGCATAGATTAAAGGTAAATCTTCCGGAATTTTGTTTACTATTGTTTTTGATGATGAATTTTTTATTAATAATATTGCATCTTCAACAATTTCAGGTACAGATATTGAATCCATTATTACATTAAGTCTTGAATCTTCAATATCAGGTATTACAAGTAAATCCTCTATCATTCTTTTTAATCGTTCAGATTGTTTTTTTATAACTTTTAAGGATTTTTGTTGGGTTTCTTTATCTATTTCAATGTCTTGTCGCAATAATCTTGATGTGTATCCTTGAATACTTGTTAGAGGTGTTCTCAATTCATGACTCACTGTATCAATCATATTGGAACGAAATTCGTTTAATTCTTTTAATTCTTTATTTGTTTTTTTTAGCTTTGAGTATGATTTATTAATTTGCTTGACCATTCGATTAAACTCAAAAGCTAAGAATATGATTTCATAAGGTGTAAATATACTCGACAATAATCTTATTCTTCTGCGATAATTACCTTTTGATATAGCAATAATAGCTTTAAATAACTGTCTTATATTAATATATAGATAATACGTATAAAGTCCTACTATAAATAATACTGTAAGAGAAGCTATTAAAACAGATAGAATTATTTTTGCTCGGTTATATTCAATTGTAGAACGAGTCATATCTCTAGGAGTATTAACGATAATTGTTAATTGAGGATTGTCTTTTTTTAGATATACAAACGGTTGATTTTTGATTTTTCCAAAAACTGTTGCTTTATTAGTAACTTTTTCGTTTGGTAATTGAGAAAGACTTTGGTTATAAATTTTATCATTATAGTTATATGAGGTTAATAAATATCCAGATGGCGTAACAATATAAATTTGTCTTTTATCTTCGTTTAGAGGACTGAATAATTGGTCTTTTAGTACAGAGATATCAAATACTGCAACTAAATATTTACCGTTTTTAAGCTTTTGACACATTGCAGTTTCTTCATTATGAATACATTTATCATAGATTGTTTGAAACTCTGTGTAAGAATTTACGATAAATAATTTTTTATAAACATCTGAAGTCTTAGTAATTTGTTGCAGATAGATTTGTTTATCATTATCTGTAGAAAAATAATTCAAAGTCATGACAATTTGTTTTAGCTCATTTGTTGCAGTCGTTTGAAACACATCAATTTCTTCAGATACCATATTAGCAATAAGTTCAGCCGTAACTTTTAATTGGTTTCTAACTGATTGCTGGTTGATATTGTTTATAATAAAACCACTTATTGTCATTGGAATAACAACTGCAAAAAATAGAACAATTGCAATTTGTTCAACAATTTTTAAACGAGAGGTTCTTATTGTTATAGCCATAAATTATTCTCCAAAAGGTGTTAGTTTATAACCAACATTTGTAACGGTATGAAGATATTGAGGTTTTTTAGGTTCTGGCTCTATTTTGTTTCTTAATCCACCAACATGAACTCTTACCATACGTACATCTTCATCACTATCGTATCCCCAAACTTCGTCAAGTAATGTTGCTAAAGTTACAGGGGTGTTAAAATGTTGCATTAAACAGTACAAAATTTCAAACTCTGTTGGAGTTAATTTTACTTTTTTGTTTAGAATAATGGCTTCTAGAGTTTCAGGGAAGATTTCAATATTTCCTGATTTAAGAATTTCATTGGATATAGAATTTGTTTCTTGAGGTTGATTTCGTCTTAATAGGACTCTTATTCTTAAAAGCACTTCTTGAACATCAAAAGGTTTTACTAAATAATCATCAGCACCACAATCAAAACCTATAGTTTTATCGTTAATTGTACCTTTTGCAGTAAGCATAAGGATAGGAATAGAAAGTTTTGCTTGACGAATATTCTTACAAACATCAAATCCGTTCATTTTTGGCATCATAACATCTAACAAAATTAAGTCGTAAGAATTGTTAAGTGCTTTTTGTAGCCCTTCTTTACCATCAGAAGCTGTATCTACAAAATAACCACTATGAGAAATGTCAAACTCTAAAAGTTCTCTTATTTCATCATCATCATCAACAATTAATATTCTTTTCATTTCTGTCATGTGCTTACCTCTTATTTTTACTAAAATATTTTTCAGGATAATTAGTGTCGGATTCGCTAATTGTTTGATATTCATTTTTATCAATATCAACACCCATATTTGAGGTTTTTATATTAAATTTCTTTTTCTTTTTTGGTCTGAAATCCATAAATATACCTAAATTTGAACTTTTCTTGCAGCTGCTCCGTTTACGCAAAAGATTTTTGATTTTCTTTCACCTTTAATGGCATAAGTTTGAAATCTTTCACCGTTATTTATATTAAGGATATCAACTTTTTGATATTCTTTAATGTTTGCCGCATCTAATATATCTGCATCTATAGTAATAGAACCAACATAATTTAAGTCAGAGGCTGTAATTGTGGCTCTGTGAATTTTTGAATTTAAAAACTCTAATAACATATAC
>CAMGAZ010000159.1 GCA_946008205.1 uncultured Clostridium sp.
GTTTTGTAGATACCGGTTGCTTTGTACGGACTTTTTCAGCAATAGTTTTAAAAAAATCTTTTTGGCAGCCAAAATCAAAAGATAAGTCAGGTTTGTAAGCATACCAGACTATATCTTGTACATTTGATTCTGTCCAAGTTTTCATTGAACGAGTCCAAGCTCTTAGACCTATCATTTCATCAGACAAGCTGACATAATATCTCATGACATGTTTACAGAGATGCTTGTGAAAAAAGATAGCATTGCCATAGAAATTATTATAAATAATCGGGTCGATTACTTTATACTTCTCGTATTTTTCACAAAAGTTCTTCGGATTAATCATTTTTGTCATCCTCTTTAATTCGTTTGCCGCAGATATCAATATCTCTTGTTACGCAGATCGTATACATATCACAATTCATTTCTTCCTGAATATCGTCAACTTCTTCGCCAATTCTAATAAAGTTATATCCAGAATCAAGTGAACGGATAAAATCCATAATATAGTCGACTTCAGGAAAAGTATTTTCATACCATTTGATAAAATCCCATCCAAAATAATGATAGACTTCTTCAGTGTCATCATCCGGAATAAACTTATAATTAGTGTCACAAGATTTCAGGATATTCTGTACAAACTTGATAGTTTCCTGCTTAACAGGTTCACCGTCGTAATCGATACTCTTTTTAAGATTGTCCTGAAGTTTTTGATAATCTTTTTCTTTGATGGAAATACCTACAGCACTATAGTAACCCATATATTAACACCTCTTTCTTAAATATAATAAATACAGGCTCGCTTCGCTCGCGCTTATATACCATGACGTTTTAAGCCTCGGTTCAGGGCAGATACAAAATATCCAAGCATTACTGCCACGAACACAATAAAGCCTACGGCACCAAGACTCATGAGAATAATCAGGAATCCAGTAATGACGATGGCCATAAAAATTCCTTTAATAACGCTAAACATATAAAATCGCCCTCCTCTTTTTATTTTACATTATTCTTCATTGTCCATCTCAATATCAAGATCATCTCCGATTTTTTTGATAGTTTTTCCAAGAATAACACACATAGATTTTAACCATTCAGGATCTCTATCTTTAAGTACGTCATCCATTTCATCTTCAGTAAGATCACTGAAGCAGATGTTTTGCCACTTATCATCGCGTTTAATTCTGAAATAAACACCATCAAGTTTTCTATTCATAAAATCATCTCCTGGTTAATAAATTGATAAATATTGGCGGCGCTCTTTAATTTTTTCTAACAGATTCTTTTGGAAAGAACAGTCAAAATCAATGCTAAGCTTACCTTGTACTTCTTTATACTGCATCATCCTAAAGTTTCTTTCAATGTCTCCTTGCATTTGTTCCAGTACCCAGTTAGGAAACTTGGGAAGATTATCGATGAGTTCATCTTCGATATCTTTAAGAGCCATAGTAGGAATCCTATCTACTGCATATCTAAATGCATATAGTAAGACAATAAGTTTTTTGTCAGTCATTTTTGGATTTCTCCTTTCTCGTTACAAATTTTTCCGGTCTCTTTCGCAACGATTGGCAATACCTTTAAGGCTTCTTCTTTAGTTTTAAAAATCCAACCGTTTTTTAACAATGAATAATCATAAACTTTATTTTCCCAGATTCCTACTATAATAAAGATATTGTCAAGATTGCACTCAAATGTAAAATATGACTCACCATATTTCGGCTTCCAGGAAGTATTTTTTATTGTATGGATTCCAAACAGTATTCCTTTAAGCAGTATGGAGGAAGCCGGATACCATCCGTCTTTTTGGTCAGGATATCGTGCATAAAAATTTGAATAATTTATTTTATAACGCAGAATGCTATTTTCAATACAAAATTCTTCATCTATTTTTACGCCAAGAAGATTACATAAACCATCTATAAGATCTTTATTTATTTTCTTTCTCCTGGTTATACACTAAGTTGCCAATGATAACTTCAAACCAGTCAGGATCCCAAAATGCTTCTTCTGTTTCTTTTTCGTATATATCCATATCTTCAAATTCGCCAATACTAGAAATTTTATTATAAAACTTTTTGTATGCCGTAATTTCAGTTTCATAATCAGTATCAGGTCGTTTTTTTGCAATCGCTTGAGTATCAAGAATATGATTTGAAACAAGAGTACAGATATCTTCTTGCAATAAAGCAAGTTTTACTTTTTTGTAAATAGCATATTCGTCTTTTGTATAGACAATCATGATAACACCGCCTTTTATTCAAGTTCCAATGCTTCTTTAATATCCTTATAATAAATTCTTGACATAGAGGTACAATCTTCGGTATACGGATCCTGGAATAAATACAAATCTAAATCTTTGGAGTTCTCTTCGGTAATCTTCTGCTCAGACAAGAACAAGTCTGCTTCAATGTAGTTACTGTTTTCAGCTGCAAAACCTACACCACATTGGATACCATTGGGACCAATATCAGAGCCCCATAAGATATATTTGCCTCCTTTAATTGGCTGAATTAAATAAAATTCGCCGCCGACATAAATTATTTTAGACTGATATTTATTTTCATTATTTTCTTTGATACAGGGAATACATTTATCCAATGTTTCAATAGCCATTAAAATATCAGGATCAGATAAGTCTTTTGTTTCTTTCAGAATTTGCTTTTGCAGATCAATAGTTTTTCTTAAAGCTTCTATAGAATTCATTAATATCCTTTATACTCCTTCCAGTCTACTTCATCAAAGTCAGAATTTTCTTCTTCGTTTTTTCCATAGTTTTTCCAATAATCCCATTCATCGAGATCAGGATCTTCTATATCGCTATATTTAAAATTATTTTCGCCATCATCTTCTATTCTTTCATATATTATTGTTCCTTTTGGGGAAAGATTTTTTAAATATTTATAGAAGTTTTCACGGCTATAACGATCCATATAAGACAAGTCGTCTTCAGTGTCTTCATGAAATTCCTTAATCATCATGATTGGTTTTCCTCCTTTATAAACAAATCGACTCTTGTGATATATACATAGCACCATTCTTCTGTATTGCCCATTATTGATTGTAGATTTTCATTACCTGAATACGCTTTAACGTAAGAAGTATTAAAAACAATTCCACGATAATAATACGAAAAACGCCTTAAAAGTTCATAAAAATTATCGTTAACACAAGTTTGATTTTTTATGAGAATATCGGTTTGTATAGGAGCATCCGCTTTTATAAGATCATTAAGCTTACAAATATCTTTGGACCAATCAATAATTTTGAAGAAATAAATTCTACAAATATATTTTTTACTCTGAATCTCGACAGTTTCGATGTTTAAATTTCTTCTCTCCATATTAGCTTGTACTCATTTTAATAAAAGAATCAGGTGAGCATTCTACAATATAGATAAAACACCATTCATCTATATTTTCTACGATATCGGCAAAATTGTTAAAAGAATATGAATTGATGTAAAGAATATCCCAAAATGTAGATAAAATTTTCTTGAAAGAAAAGATTTCATAACTGGCGCCGAATTTATTTTTTTCTTTATTTTTTATCAAAATAGCAAAATCATGATTATATTTTATTCTGTTGATTATTTTAAATTTTACACTATCAGCTTTTTTCCATGGACTAATTCTAAAATATTTTATATAGTTTTCATGTTTATTATCTGTAGTATAGAATTGCTCAATATCTAATATTTTCTTCTCCATATTATTATAAAATCTCCTTCATGGAAATATTAAATACATAGATACGGCACCATTTTTCTATATCCTGAGCAATAGCACCAAAGATTCTTTTGTCATTAGAGAAAATTTCCAAATGAGTACCATGGAATTTAGGAATAGGCCAATATTTTACAACTTCAAAGTTATTGACGTCATATATCTTTTTTTTGTTTTTGATTAAGATATAATCATCGTCACCAGAAAAATGTATTGGATCATCATTCCAATCAGAAAGCTTTATATATTCTACTTTGACAATAGATTTTCTTTCTCTTAAATCTCTTCCGATAGCCCATTTACGAAGAATCTCAACAGTTTGTGTGTTTATAATTTTTTTAACCATATTTTTTAAGCTGTACGCATTTGTTTTTTTAACTTTGTTAACAAAAAACTTTCTGCGTCGCCCATTGAACGAAAGACAAGGCCGTTGTTGTATAATTTTTTCTCGGAATCACGATTGTCCCAAAGATGACTAACAACATTATAGGAAGAATCAATAGTCCAATATTCATCATTATAAACTGGTTTCCAGGAAACATCTATAATTAGTTCGGGATGTCTTAACAAATCCAATAAAGTATATTCAGAGTGTTTTTTCCCAGTATTATATAAGACAATGGAGCCGTCTCCGTCAATCTCAAGAAGTTCGTCACATCCTCGAATCCAAAATTGACTCCATGGATCAATGCCCAATAATTTGCATGTTGCAATAATTAAATCCATTTTTACTCAATCCTCTCCTAAGCTC
>CAMGAZ010000160.1 GCA_946008205.1 uncultured Clostridium sp.
TTATTATTAATATATAAGCAAATATTTAGAATAATTATATATACAAGTATTACACATAATATTTTTGGAGTTACAACTGTGATGTTTGGAATTTTAGAAATAATCTCAGTTATTTTAGTTAATAGTGCCAGGCATACATTTACTATAAATCCTGGTATTTTAGCTAAATTTATTGATATAACCGAAACAAATACTGTAATTAACTCAAATATCAGAGATATGCCTAAAACAGGCCCTGCAATTAAAGTAGATAATAAAAAATTTGTAGGTATTGTATTAAAATTGTAGATGGTAATCGGAAGTATTAAAATATTTGCACTTATCGTTACAAATGTATTTTCAATTATATAATTTTTAATCTTTCCTTCTGGTATCTTTATCTTGCTTAATAGAGGATAGAAGGTTACAATGCCGAGAGTTGCTAAATATGATAGTTGCATTCCAATATTAAGTAAGCTAAACGGGTTTTTTATTAAAGTGAGTAAACAGGCAAAAGCGATTGTAGTATATGTATCTTGCTTTCTATATATTAATGTTCCCAATATTCCTATAATAGCACTAATTCCTGCCCTTACTACCGAAGGACTCATGTTGGTGATAAGCATAAATATTATTATTACTACTATACTTATAATTTTGCAATTTCGAATTCCAAACTTTCTTTTGTTTAGTACAAAATTAAGACATACAATTAAATAAGAAAGATGCATTCCAGATACAGCCAACATATGAGACAGGTTACAATCTCTAAAATTTTCTTTTAACCCTTCTCCAAGCTCTGAACTATCTCCTAAAAGTATTCCCTCTGCCAATCCAACGGTTTTCTCTGGTAATATTTTTTCTAGATTCTGTTTTATCTTTATTGATAAATTATTAATTCCTAATTGTAGTAAACTTACATTCTTGCTTTTAATCACTTGTATTTTATTCTCTACTTTTACAATTCCGTATATTCCTTCTGTTTTTAGATACTCTTTATAGCTAAATCCTTTATAATTTTTTCTATCAGCAGGCTCTTCATATTTTCCATTAAAAATTATTTTATTTCCATAAGCCAATTTTTTTAGTTCTTTCTCATCTTTCTCTACTTGCAATATTAGTTTTATATTCCTGTCTAATTTCACATGAATTATATATTTGTAATCAGTTTCTTCTATTTGACTACATACTGTTCCTACTAACTTCACGTTTTCATATTTAGAGTACTCGTATATTTTTTGATATTTGCTGTTTAAATATATAACATGTATAGACGATATTATTATAGTTACTGCAATAATTATGAACATTTTCCAATTCTTGCGTTTTATAATACTTAGCATTAAAAGTAATAGCAAAATAAAAGGTATACCTATTTTTAAGTATACCCCTATAATTATTCCTACTAAGTATGATATAGCAACAACTAAAAGTGGTCTCTTCATATTTCTCCTTTTTAATTGCCCTATATTATTTATTAACTTTTATACAAATTTTATATTAGTCTTCTTGCTGTAGCATATCGGTTGTAGTAACTTCCCGATAATAAAGTAGAAGTTTTAACACAATATCCACTTCCTGATGAAGCATGTATAAATTCTCCATCTCCAATATATATTCCACAATGCCCTATTACATCCATCGTTTCATAGTCCAAGAAAAATACTAAATCTCCTGGTTGTAAATCTTCTTTTGCAACATATGTGCCTACTTTTGATTGCGCTGTTGCCGAGTGACTTAACGAATATCCGAAATGTTTTTATTCATACATTGTAAATCCCGAACAGTCAAAAGATTGGCTTCCGGCAGCTCCATACACATATGGACATCCTAAATATTGCTTAGCATAGCTTACTATTTCTGAACCTAATTCAGATACTTTATTATTTGAAACATTTGATATTGCTTTTTCTCTGTTTGAGGTTCCCCTATTAGTTGCCTCTACTTTACTATCCGACAATAACTCTTTGTGTATATAGCCACTATAATCATTGAATTTAACCTTATACCAATCTTCAACTTCTCCAGTGACTTTAACATCTGTATTCTTTATTAATGTTGTTACGATAGTAGAGTCTGTCGAAGGTTCTCTTCTAAGGTATACCGATGATGCATTAACATATTTAGTTACACTTTGTTCGTAATTTGTTTCATTTTGTTTGTCTTCTTTTTTATCGTTTCCTGTTTGCTCTGGTTCTTTTTTATCTTCGTCCTCTATATTTGTTGCCTTTTCAGTATCTGTATCTTTTATAGTCTCGTTAACGTTTATAATCCATCCAGCTATATCTGCTGTCTGAACAAAAATCCAATTATTAGCTTTTGCTATTACTGTTATTTCTTCTCCAGCTTTTACATTACCTAGATTATTAGAATTAATCAATGGCAAAATCTTTATTACTGTATCTTTTTCTAACTTTATCGCAGTATTAACTTCAATATTTGCGCTTTGATTTGTCACATTAGACAAATTAGTGTTTTCTGATTGTTCTGGTTTATTTGTAGTATCTTCAGAATTAAGTTCAACGTATTCTTTGCTTACATATCCCTCTTTTCCGTTATGCTCTACTTTGTACCAATTTCCATCTTCAGAAATTATATCTAATTTTTCATTTGCATTTAGTAACTCAATTACAGATGAATTTGTTGACGCTTCACTTCTTAAATTTAATGTTTCAGTTGTTACTGTCCCAGTTGAAGCTTCAACTTTGTTTGTGAATACTATCATTAATGCTACTACTAATATAAGCATTATATATTTAAGATTCAATACTTCTTTCATATTTATTTTTCCTTTCGCAAGCTATACAGTCTTATTTTTTAGCAACTGTACTTGTTTATGTGTATCACTATCTCTTCAATTATTTCTTTAGTATTTACGTCTAAAGTATATACTTAAATACAACAAAAGTCAATTTAAAATTCAAAATATATCATTTATATAAAAAAAAGATTTTACGTTTTTCGTAAAATCTTTTTTTATTTCAAATTGTTATTATTCTAATATATCAGAAACAACTCCAGAACCAACTGTTCTACCACCTTCACGAATAGCGAATTTTAATTCTTTTTCAATAGCTATTGGTGTGATTAATTCTATTGTCATATTTACGTGATCTCCTGGCATAACCATTTCTGTTCCAGCTTCTAGTTCGATAACACCTGTAACGTCTGTTGTTCTAAAGTAGAATTGTGGTCTGTATCCATTAAAGAATGCAGTATGACGTCCACCTTCGTCTTTAGTCAATACGTATACTTGTGCTTTGAATTTTGTATGTGGATGTATTGTTCCTGGTTTTGCAAGAACTTGTCCTCTTTCAACATCTGATCTTTGAGTACCTCTTAATAGTACACCAATGTTGTCTCCAGCTTCTGCTTGGTCAAGTGTTTTCTTGAACATTTCAACACCTGTAACAACAGTTTTTGTTGAAGGTTTAATTCCAACGATTTCAACTTCGTCTTGAATCTTAACTTCTCCTCTTTCAACTCTACCTGTAACAACTGTTCCACGACCTGTTATTGTCATAACGTCTTCAATAGGCATTAAGAATGGTTTGTCTACTGGTCTCTCTGGTGTTGGAATGTAGCTGTCAACTGCATCTAATAATTCTTTCATGCATTGATATTCTGGTGCATTTGGATCTGTTGATGTGCTTTCTAGTACTTTTAATGAAGATCCTTTTATAATTGGAATTTCGTCTCCTGGATAGTCATATTCTGTTAATAAATCTCTAACTTCCATTTCAACTAATTCTAATAATTCTGGATCGTCAACCATATCGCATTTATTTAAGTAAACAACGATATATTTAACACCAACTTGTCTAGCAAGTAATATATGCTCTCTTGTTTGAGGCATTGGGCCATCAGCTGCAGAAACAACTAATATTGCACCATCCATTTGAGCAGCACCTGTAATCATGTTCTTTACATAGTCTGCGTGTCCTGGGCAGTCAACATGAGCATAGTGTCTGTTTGCTGTCTCATATTCAACGTGAGCTGTGTTAATTGTGATTCCTCTTGCTTTCTCTTCTGGAGCACCATCTATTTGATCATATGCTTCGTATTTTGCTTGTCCTAATAAACTTAAGTATTTTGTTATAGCTGCTGTTGTTGTTGTTTTACCATGATCAACGTGTCCTATTGTACCAATGTTAACGTGTGGCTTTGTTCTTACAAATTTTTCCTTTGCCATTTAAATTTCCTCCTTTTTAATTAGCCTTTCAAGCTTTCGCTTATGGCTTTTTTTATTCTTTAAAATTAATAACTTTTTCACACTTGCATTTTACTATATATTTAAGCAAAATGCAAGTATTTTTATGATATACAGTGTATTTATTTAATTAGTCTTGTTTTTTAGATCTTGAAGCAACTATTTGTTCTAATACAGATTTTGGAACTTCTTCATAATGGCTTGGTTCCATTGAATATGTTAGGCTGTAGTGTGTCTTTGAAGGTCATTCAGTATGT
>CAMGAZ010000161.1 GCA_946008205.1 uncultured Clostridium sp.
GTTGGGTACGTCATTCCTGTCATAAACATAACATCCATAATCTTTGATATCCGCATTTCTGATCTGCATAGCCTTGTCAAGAGCGTCGGCAACTTCCTTCTTACGAGCGGCCTTTTCTGCTAGTTTCTTTGCTTCTGCGGCCTTCTTAGCCTCTTCTTGCTGCTTCTTGTAACAGTTTAGCTCACAGTTGGCCCTGTCTTGTACGTTGGAGTATTCTTTGCCACAAATACCACACTTAAATACCTGCTTAGTATACATCTTGTTTTCGTTATTCATAATTTTCATCCTCCATTAATTTTGTATTGTTAGTCGTTGATGATACGATAAAGGCCACAATTACATTCTCCTGATTCACCTCTATCAATTTGTTCTCTAAACTCTTTACAAATACATTTGTTATCTTCATTAAAAGAGATTGCGCAAGCGCAATGACCATTGTTCTCTTTAATCTTTGCACGAATTTCTGTGACAAACTCTTTGTTTGGATTCGTTATTACTCTCATTCAACTAATTCTCCTTGCATATTGATTTTGGCTAGAAAGCGCTACCCCAAGTGTGTCATCATAGTGTGATTCTTGGTTCGGAATAAATCGACCAAATTTAATGATTATGTTATGTAGTTCAGATAATCTTTTTATATATTCATTTGGAATTTCGTTTTCATTATATCCAGTATAAATCACTACATCACATAAACAGCCTTGTGATCTTAGAAATAATATCAATTCATATAAATCGTTCCAACTATCAAACGGTTCAAGTCCGCCGCAAACAATTGCGCTTGTAATAGGATTATTCAAATATCTATCAACTAAATCACCTATATGTATATCAATATCAGGGGCTTGTGCGAGGGCGCTATTTTGACAACAACGCACCCCGCACTCAGCTTCGCATTTAAACGTACAAGACGGGAAAGATATGAACATAGATGGTTTTTTATAATTAACAAAATCTTCGTCAACCATACCTTTAATTTTCACATCTTAACCCCCCATGATCAAATCATCGTTTAATACGTTATACCAGCGTCTGTTATTAAACTCACGTTTTCTTATTTTTTGATAGCTGCTTACAGGAGTATAAAATCCTACGACTCTTGCATATTGATCTGATATTGGTTTCCCACACTTTGGGCAACGTTGTAACCCAATAAATGCATGCTTATCTTCACAAACGGAAATTTTGGTTGTGAATGCAAAATAAATTACACCATTCGAAGCGACATAATTTAACATATCCCAGGCTGACTCTTTAGTTGGAAATCTATTTTCAATATCAATGTGAGCAATACATCCTCCGCCGCATTTCGCATCAAATAAATTACCAAGACGACATTTTTCTTGAATTGTACACCTTTCAGTTAATGGTATCCATTGGTTTGAATAAATAAAATACTTATCTTGTTCGTATAGTAGATTATCTGCTTGACAAATTACTCCAGCGCAATTCTCCGCAGGAATCATTTCAAGATTAAATGTAAAATCACATTCAAAATTATCTTTAACATCATTAATTACATCTAATATTTCTGTAGCAAATTCAACTGCTTTATCAGAATATGATTTGTTTCCAAATTCGTCGGTATCAATTAAGCCAAACATATCCATCACTTCATACATGCCAATTCCGCCAACCGTGCAAAATTGTTTATCCAACTCAACCGCACCATCTTGATAATTTGGAAGTAGTCCTTTTTCAATATTGCGTTTAAGGATGTGTCTCATAGAGTATAAAGCTTTACAATTCAACATCACCCTATCTCTTAAAATGCTTAAATATTTCTTTTTATTTAATTTTGATTCATAAGCAATACGTACTAGGTTTATTGTTGATACACGACAGCTACCAACACTAAGAGCTGTACCGCCAATACTATTAATAAACGCATCAAGCTTTGTAGTCTCACTGAGTAAGCGGCAGCAATTTGACAATATGCCCACATTATCACTGACAAAAAAGTTAGCATCGGACCATTTAATGTTGTGGTCTGAACACCAACGAGCAAATGATTCATCTACAAAGTGTTTATCTTTGTATAAAAGTGAGTAAGTTAAAACTGGAAATGTGAACATATTTTCTGTTCTAGTTTCGCTAATAACTTCCATAAATATCTTCTGACATTCAATTAAATCTTCAATATGATCAATGTCAAACTTACATTTGTAAAAGCGCACTGATCAATTCTTAGAAATGGTTGATTAAGCCTATAAATAAATTTTTGGAAATTTTGTCTTAAATATGTCTCTGGATCTTTTGATTCATATCCTTTCTCTACATCGTTTTTCCAAAAATACCATGCCCAAATCAATACATTTGGCATACCAACTGCGCCAGATTGACGATTAGACAGGAATGATACAAACTCAATAACGTCATCAAAATATGTCGTAAGATGCTTGGGTGGTTGATTGTTATATTTGCCTAAAAAGAACAATCCTTCTGTAGCAAGCCTTGTAAAATCGTTGGCCCAACAATATGGAAAATAAGATGCCGTTGCAGAGTCATTCAAATACAACCCCTTACTAAATTCCTGTTCTAACC
The DNA here is from genome assembly GCA_946008205.1 of uncultured Clostridium sp. Taxonomy (GTDB): domain Bacteria; phylum Bacillota; class Clostridia; order TANB77; family CAG-508; genus CAG-245. The sequence continues at coordinate 2,545 of CAMGAZ010000161.1, forward strand.
ATTGCTTTGCTGTTTTTAGTCCCCATTTTTTCTTCATCTCTACAAAAATTTTATTTAACCCAAAAAGTTTATCTTCACTTTTGCCTTTTTCAGTAATAAAACTTCTAATATCTTTGTGATTTGCATTTGCATTTGGGTCAATAGTTGCATCCGCCATAGTGTCTTGTTCCACAAACTTATCAAGAAATTCAGAAAAATCAAGCTGACTAGGATGTACACCATTTAAGTATTCAAAGTCTTCTCCGTATTTCTTTTTTAAATCCTCAAGACAACGTTCAAAGTCCTTATTTAATTTAAGTGTAATCTCCATATATTATTGCTCTCCAATCCATTCAACTGCTTCTTTAAAATCATAAACTACTCCATCGATTTCAAGTTTCGGCGCGGTCGTAAAACCTTTTTGAATCATAAGATCTACATCGGTATTCATCTTGTAACTAATGTTCTTTTGATCTAACTTTGATTTTAGCACCTTAAAACTAGGACAGTTAGACGTGTGAAATTTAAAATTCTATCAAAATCTCTCCAAATCTTTATTTTGATATATACAATATAGAACCTTCTTTAGCACATTCTCTATATTTTCATTAGCATCAATTTTATGTAGCTCTACATCTTGATGCTCAATATTTTTATAATGCCATACGAGCTTATCCAACTCTCTAAACCAATCGTTTGTGGTATCATCAGTAAGTAGTCTACCAATAATTTCATGGTCACCTGCGCCACGTTCAATCATTCTCATAATACGAGTTGAAACCGCGGCATCAAAATAAACGATACAGATTGGTCGAGAACCATTGAGATTTTTTAGTAGGTTTTCAACGCCGGGCACGTCTATTACATAAATACTACATTGCTCAAGCTGTTCGTATGTGACGCCATATTTATTGCCATTATAAAAAGTATAAGCAGCAAGCTCACCAAGGTTTAGGAAGTCTTCTTCTGAAACAAAGATATGACCGCCTTCTGCAAAATGTCTTGGCTTTCTGGTGGTGTATGATTCCACTTGTTTGTATCCATACACTTTTTCAAGAATGGTCGCAATTGTAGACTTACCTGAAGCTGACTTCCCAACTAACAGAAAAAGTTTATTATTCATTGCCGTCGTCATGTTTCAAACAAATCTCCTTAAACATTGGCAGCGTCTCAATCCATTTACAGAACATAACCCATTCAGGCAAACGATGATTTTTACGCTGCTGATAAATAGTTTTAAGCTGTCTGTAGTTTGTTGTCATTCTTGCAGTAAGCCTAAATCCACATGGATTTGAATAAAGAATCTCAAGATACTTAATTTTCTTCATTCTATCAGCAAGAGAACCAGGTTCTGCGTCCTTGAATTTTTCGCAATATTCATTGTAATCCGCTACCTTTTCTTTCATAATCTCAATAATTCTTGGATCGACATATTCGATATATGCTTTATCTAAATCGAACTTAGTAATGCGGTGCATTGTGCTTTGTGAACTTACAAAATCAAGAAAATGGTAGCGCTCAGCCTCAATAAATGCTTTGACTGTATAATTTAAATCGAATTGCACCACAATACCGTTTAAGAAATTGTCATGTCCTGTACCAGTTGGAACACCACCAAGAGCTTTAACTGTTTTAGTAACCTTCCCTGTACATTTTGACACATCAGTAGACATTGGATATTTGGAAGCTTTAATACTATCTTCTAGCCCATACACATGTACATTAGACACCATATCATACTGATTTTCTAGGTCGTCCTCTACGTTTAACGACGGGCTGTTCGTTACCTGTGTTAGATTCATTTTTATCTACCTCCTCTGTTGTATTATTTATTTCGTCCATTAATTTTGTATTATCATATACAATATCAATTTTTTAAATA
>CAMGAZ010000162.1 GCA_946008205.1 uncultured Clostridium sp.
ATAATATATACGATCACGAATCGGAAGGCGGTTTACAGTGGAACGATAAAGATGTAAATATTAAATGGCCAGAGGTAAATGGAGTAACACCAGATAAATACCTAACATCAGACAAAGATGGAAAATGGCCAAGCCTAAAGGAATTAAAAAATACAAAATTATTTGAAGAGTATAGAATTAAATAATAAATAGAAGGTAGGAAAACAAAATGAAAAATATAATGATTACTGGTGCTGCAGGATTTATAGGTGCAAACTTTGTAGAACTAATGGTAAAAAAATATGGAGAAAAATACAATTATATAGTTTATGATAAATTAACTTATGCAGGGAATATTCATAATTTAGACAATGTGAAAGATAAAATAACATTTGTTCAAGGAGATATTTGTGACTTTAACCAAGTAATGGAGACTTATAAAAAATATAATATAGATGCTATTGTACATTTTGCAGCGGAATCTCATGTAGACAACAGCATAAAAACTCCATTCATATTTACACAAACTAATGTATTAGGAACTCATACTTTACTTGAAGCTGCAAAACAATATTGGGGTGAAGGAAGCAAAAACAAATTTGTTCACGTATCAACGGACGAAGTATTTGGAAGTCTCGGAGAGACAGGCTACTTTACAGAAAAATCTCCAATAAAGCCTAATTCACCATATTCAGCATCAAAAGCAAGTTCGGATTTAATTGCATTCGCGTATGCAGAAACATTTAAAATGAATGTAAGCGTAACAAACTGCTCTAACAATTATGGACCATATCAACATCACGAGAAGCTAATTCCACATATGATTAGCTTGGCATTACAAGACAAGCCATTGCCAGTATATGGTGAGGGAAAAAATATAAGAGATTGGCTATATGTAGAAGACCATTGTGAAGCAATAGACGAAGTTTTACATAATGGCAAAAAGGGTGACAGATATTGCATTGGCGGACACAATGAAAGAAGGAATATAGACATCGTTAAATTAATACTAAAAAGATTAAATAAACCAGAATCACTAATAACACACGTAGAAGACAGAAAAGGCCATGATTACAGATATGGAATAGACCCAACAAAAATTCACAATGAACTAGGTTGGCTTCCAAAAACAAAATTTGAAGATGGGATAGTAAAAACAATAGACTGGTATGTTGAAAATCCAGAATACTTAATGAAATAATAGGAGAATAATTATGTACGATTATCTAATAGTAGGCTCTGGCCTATTTGGTTCAATATTTGCCCACGAGGCAACTAAAAAAGGAAAGAAATGTCTAGTAATAGACAAACGTTCTCATATAGGAGGAAATATTTATACAGAGAACATCGATGGTATAAATGTTCATAAATATGGGGCACACATATTCCATACGTCCAATAAAGAAGTATGGGACTACATACAGCAATTTGCAGAATTCAACAGGTATACAAACTCGCCAATGGCAAGATACAAAAACGAATTATATAATTTACCATTTAATTTAAATACCTTTTCAAAAATGTTCAATCTAATAACACCTCAAGAAATTGAAGCAAAACTTGAGGAGGAAAGAAAAGAAGGTTTAGCAAAACTTAATGGTAGAGAACCTGCAAACCTTGAAGAACAGGCAATTTCCTTAGTTGGAACAACTGTATATGAAAAGCTAATAAAAGGCTATACAGAAAAGCAATGGGGAATGCCATGTAGTGAGCTTCCAAGCTTTATAATAAAAAGGTTGCCCGTCAGAATGATATATGACAACAACTACTTTAATGACAAGTATCAAGGTATTCCAATAGGTGGATACACTCAAATAATTGAAAAAATGCTAGACGGAATAGATGTAAAATTAAATTACGATTTCTTTGATCACAGAGAAGAACTAGAAAACATAGCAGAAAAAATAATATTTACAGGTCAAATTGATAAATATTATGATTACAAATTTGGTCAATTGGAATACAGAAGTGTAAGATTTGAGACAGAAGAATTAAACATAGACAATTATCAAGGAGATGCAGTTGTAAACTACACAGACAGAGAAGTTCCATACACTAGAATAATTGAGCACAAGCACTTTGAACAAGGCAAACAATTAGGAAATGAAGTAACAGAAGGACCATCTGTTGGAAAAACAGTTATTTCAAAAGAATATTCAGATAAATGGGATGCAACAAAAGAACCATATTATCCAATTAACAATGAAAAAAACAACGGACTATATAACCAATATAAGGAGTTAGCTGATAAAGACAGCAAAGTTATATTTGGCGGAAGATTAGGCCAATATAAATATTATGACATGGATAAAGTAATAGCTGAAGCACTTAAACTTGTTGAAGTAGAATTATAAAAATGAGAGAAAATATAACAGGTTGTAATTTCATAGAAAGTGGAATATTGGATGTAGGATTTATCGACTTGATAGGTTAATAGGAGTAAAGGTTGTGCAGTAATGACAGTTTTTGACATGCTGCAACCTTTATTTATTTTTGAAATTATGATATAATTCAAAGATGAAAGGAAATATATGGTATCAAATTGAAAATAACAAAGCAACAAACTTTGGAATTTGGGCAAAAAAATGATAGAGAATGGAAGTGAAAATAATGAATAAAAATGAAAAAAGTTCACCATCTACGAAAATTAACTGGTACCCTGGACACATGGCGAAAACTATGAAACAAGTGGAAGCAGACTTGAAATTGGTAGATATAGTTATAGAAATATTAGATGCAAGAATACCTGTATCTAGTCAAAATCCAGAAATTCAAAAACTAGTAAAAAATAAGAAAAAAATTATTGTTTTAAACAAGAGCGATTTAGCCAATGAAAGCGAAAATCAAAAATGGATAAAGTATTTTGAAAAAATGGAAATACCAGCGATATTGTGTAATTCGAATAGTGGAGATGGAGTGAATAAAATAATTAATAAAATAAATGAAATTATGCAAGATGAAAGAAGAATCGCACAACAAAAAGGGAGAAACAAAATAGCAAGAGCAATGATATTAGGAGTACCCAATGTAGGTAAATCGTCATTTATAAATAGAGTATCAAACAAAACAGCGATGCAAGTTGGAAATAAACCAGGAGTTACCAAAAGTAAGCAATGGATAAGATTATCAAACAACATAGAATTGTTAGATACTCCAGGAGTATTATGGCCAAGAATAGACAAACAAGAAACAGCATTAAATTTAGCATATACAGGAACGATAAAAAGCGATGTGATTGATGAAACAGAAATTGCTTATAATTTAACTAAGTATCTAATATTTACCAATAAAACAAATGTTGTTGAAAAGTATAAATTAAATTCTGAAGTTTTAGAAAAAATACTAAATAGTACTGACATAGAGGATAATGAAAAGATAGTAGAGATAATGAATTATATTGGAGAAAAAAGAGGAGTAATAGCAAGAGGAAACAATGTTGATTTAGATAAGACTTCTAGAATAATATTAGAAGATTTTAGAGCTGGAAATTTAGGCAAAATAACGCTAGAAACAGCAAGATTATAGGAGGAATATGAGTTGATAGAGATAATTCAGAGGGAAAAAGATGTAGCAGAAGTAAATACGATGTCACCTTTAACATGGGCATATGTGGGGGATGGAGTGTTTGAATTATTTATAAGAACACATTTAGTTAATACAACAAGGCTAAAACCGCACATGTTACATATAGAAGCAATTAAATATGTAAAAGCAGAGGCTCAAGGAAAAATATTAAATAAAATTCAAGAACAATTAACTGCAGAAGAAAAAGATATAGTAAGAAGAGGAAGAAATGCAGAAAATCACCATTTGCCTAAAAATGCTACTGTGGAAGAATATAGTTACTCGACCGCTTTCGAAGCTCTAATTGGATATTTATATTTAACAAAGCAAGATAAAAGGTTAGACGAAATATTAAATATGTGCATATAAATTTGTTAAAATAAAGTTTTTGTGTGTTGATTTTTTCAAATTGTAACAAAATAATGATAAATCTGTTGACTAACTAAGGGAAAAATGTTATATTATATAAGTAATTTGTAATGGCCCCTTGGTCAAGCGGTTAAGACGCGGCCCTCTCAAGGCCGAATCATGGGTTCGATTCCCGTAGGGGTCACCAAAGAATGAAGTATCTACGATTAAGTAGGTACTTTTTTGTGTCAATTTTTGTCGATAAAAAACAAACAAATTTTTGCAAAAACTATTGACAGATGAAAAAATAAAATGTAATATATATACGAACAAAGATTTGTATATAGGAGGTATATATGATTACCACGTTACATATAAAAAATATAGGAATAATAGATGATTTAATAATAGACTTAAATAAGGGATTAAACGTTTTAACTGGCGAGACGGGAGGAGGAAAAACTGTAATTGTATCTTCGCTAGGAATATTTGCTGTTGGGCGATTTTAAAAAG
>CAMGAZ010000163.1 GCA_946008205.1 uncultured Clostridium sp.
TTTATATATACATAAAAAAAAGTAGTACCACTATCTATTTCAATTTTAGAATATTTTAATTTTTTTACATCCTCTGGAGCATCCTCCACCATTCCTTCGTAAATAGTATCTTTATCATTCATAATAACTTTTATATTTAGTAATCTTAGACTTCCAATATTATCATAAACTTTCATTTTTGCCTCCATTTTTATATTTAAAGATAGATATTATTAATCCTGTCTTAAAAGTTTACATATACTTTTTCATTTTTTAAATCGAATTTAACTTCTGCACCTGTTATTTTTGTTAAAGTCTCTGCATCTAATACATCTTTTATTTGGCAATTTTCTAGGTCTTGTTCCTGTGCTACTATGTATTTTTTCCCTTTATATGTCATTGATAAAATTTGATTATATTCATTTATTTCCAAATTCATTCCATCCACTTTTTCTAAAAATCTTAATGGTATGCAATAGCTATCATCAACGTAATCATATAATAAATAACTTGCTTGATTTGCATTATTATATGGATTTATTACAATATCGCCATTGACTATAAGTTTTAACATGTCTGGCTTGTAATATTTTATTTGTTCGTCTTCTGTAACATTTGGCATGTCTGCATTATTGTCTATATGCCACATTACAAATTCCCTTTTAGCCATATTCCTTACATAATCTAATGTAATATCTCCAAATACTGGTATTAGTTTATTTTTATATTCTCCATCTCTTATTTCTACTGGCCAATCTTCTTCATAATACTTTCCGGCGAATTTTTTTAATTCTAAGTATGAATTTATTGCATTATCAATTTTCTCAATGCTATCTGCATTTGTATAGATTACATATCTTTTTAGTCCGTTGTCGCTTGTATATTCCTCTACTTCAAATATATTTTTTGAAGCACTATTCCATTTCTCGAAGAAATGTTTAAGACTTTCATCTCCATAATTAGAATCCATGTATCCAAATTTTTTTACTACGTCAAATTTAATTTTCACTTTACCTTTAGTTGATAGGTGCAATGTTCCATTACCCTTGTCATCTATTTTTTTTGACTTTATCACAAAATTAGCATTATGGGTTTCTTTTAATGTTTTTACAACATCAACATCTACTCTATTTCTTATTTCTTTCAGTTTATTAATGTATACAGTTGTTCCAATTATAATTAATAATACAATAAATATTATATAGAATACTGCAATTACTTTTCCCACTTTTCCCAACACTTTATTGGCTTTTTTTATTTTCTTTTTAGACTCCTTGTTTTCTTCACTCAACTTCATTATGTCTACGCCTTTATACTGTTCCTTAATTTTCTGTTCGTGTTGTTCATTCCATTTCTCTAGTTCTTTCCAATCCTCTTTATTTTCCATTTTATACCTCTTTTGTTAATCTATGATATATTATATACTTTAAATTTCTACTTGTAAATAACTATGTTTTGTTTCACCAGTAAAAACCTCCTAAATAAGTAAATTATTTAAGAGGCTTTTTATTTTAATCTGCTAAGATTATTTTATTTTCTTTTAAACTTTTTTGCACATCTATTACTCTTTGATTAGATGAGCCTTTCCATTTTAGCATTGGGTTATGCAATTCTTCTACATATTGTCCATCAACTAGAACATCTACATATTTTAGTACTTCTTTATCTTTTAAGTCTTTATCAAATGTGTAGCCTGACCATACCCATACGTTTTTTTCTGGATATTTTTCTTTAAATGCTTTTGCAAGCTCTTTTGTTCCATCTATATTCTTTGGATGCATTGGCTCTCCACCTAATATAGATAGTCCTTCAATATTATCATTATTGCATAATTTCAATACAGTATCTATAGTATTTTGAGTAAACTCTTTTCCTCCTGTAAAATCATGCGTTTCTGGGTTAAAACAATTCTTGCAATTAAAAGCACAACCTTGTTCGAATATTGAAACTCTAACTCCTGGTCCATCAGCTATATCCATTTTTCTAATTTTATTGTATCTCATTGTGTATTCTCCACTCCTAGTTTTGCTATATATTATTTTACTAATGCTGGTTCTTTTGCATGCTCCTCGCATCCGCAACCACATTCGCAATCATCGTCTCCTTCATAGTCTTTATTGTCTACATGAAGTACTCTTTCTTTTATCTCTTGTGTTCTTCCTTTATTCCAGAAATTACTTCCTATATATCCGCATGTTCTTCTTGCAACATTTAATGTGTTGTGGTCTCTGTTTCCACAGTTTGGGCAATACCATTCTAGATTTTCATCTATTAGTATTTCTCCTGTATAACCACATTTTTGGCAATAATCTGATTTTGTGTTTAGTTCTGCATACATAATGTTATCATATATGAATCTCATTATTTGAAGAACTACTTCTAAGTTGTTTTGTAAATTTGGTGTTTCTACATAAGATATTGCTCCTCCTGGGCTTAATCTTTGGAATTTGCTTTCTATTTTTAATTTAGAAAATGCATCTATTTCTTCAAATACAGGAATATGGTACGAATTTGTTATATAATTTCTATCTGTTATTCCTTTTATAACTCCGAATCTCTTCTTTAAGCATTTTGCAAATTTGTATGTTGTTGATTCTATTGGTGTACCATAAACACTATAGTCCATGTCTTCTGCTTCTTTCCACTCTTTGCATTTGTCATTCATTTTTTGCATAACTTCTAATGCAAATTCTTCTCCATCTCCATTATCTGTATGGCTATTTCCTGTCATATATTTTACACATTCATATAATCCTGCATATCCAAGTGATATTGTTGAATATCCTGAATGTAATAATGGATGGATGCTCTCTCCTTTTTGAAGTCTTGCTAGCGCTCCATGTTGCCATAATATTGGTGCAACATCGCTTGTTACTTTTGCTAGTCTTTCATGTCTTACTTGTAGCGCTTTGTGGCATAGCTCAAGTCTTTCTTCAAATATCTTCCAGAATTTCTTTTTGTCTTTTCCTGAAGATAGTGCAACATCTACTAAGTTGATTGTTACAACACCTTGATTAAATCTTCCATAATATTTTCCTTTATTTGTCTTTGGATCAACATAAGGAGTTAAGAATGAACGGCAACCCATGCATGGATAGCAATGTCCTTCTCCATTTTTGTCTACTTTCATTTGTTTCATTATTTTTTCTGATATGTAATCAGGAACCATTCTTTTTGCTGTACATTCAGCTGCAAGTTTTGTTAAATACCAATACTTGCTATCTTCATTGATATTATCTTCTTCAAGTACATAAAGCAATTTAGGAAATGCTGGTGTTATATAAACTCCTTTTTCATTTTTGAATCCCAATATTCTTTGTTTTAAGAATTCTTCTATTACCATTGCTAATTCATCTTTGTATTCATCTGTCTCTCCTAAGTACATACATACTGATAGGAATGGAGCCTGTCCATTTGTGTTTGTCATTGAGTTAACTTGATAATTAAATGTCTGTACACCATCAGCAACTTCTTTTCTAGTGTCCGCTTCTGCAAGTTTTTTACATTGTTTCTCTGGTAATCCATTTTCTTTATATTTTTTGTAATATTTCTCATAACTGCTTCTAACGAAAGGGGCTAAATGTGATAATGATACAGTAGCTCCACCATATGTTGATGATGTAACTGCTAATATTATTTGTGTTGCAATTGTACAAGCTGTTATAAATCTATGAGGCTTTTCTATCATAACGCCATTCATTATTGTTCCATTTTGTAGCATATCTTCTAAGTTTATAAGTTCACAGTTTGTTAAAGCATTTTGTGCGAAGTAATCTGCATCATGGAAGTGTATTATTCCTTCATCGTGAGCTTTTACAACATCTTCTGGAAGTAAGAATCTTCTTGTTATATCTGTACTTGTTATTCCAGCTAAATAGTCTCTTTGCGTAGTTACTACTTTAGCATTTTTATTAGAATTTTCATTATTCCAATACTCACTTTCGCCATCTATCAATTCTTTAATTGTTTGGTCTGTTGTGTTTGCTTTTCTAACTAATGCTCTTGTATAACGATATGTAATATATTTCTTTGCTAATTCATATCTTCCAATTTCCATTAATTTTTGCTCAATTATATCTTGAATATCTTCTACTAATATTCTTGACTTTCTTAAGTCTTCAATATATTTTATTATCTCATTAATTTCTTCATCTGTAGCTTTTTCTTTTCTTGAAACCTCATTGTTTGCTTTCTTGATTGCTATACTGATTTTTTCTGAATTGTACTCTACTATTGTTCCGTCTCTTTTTATTACTTTCATTCCTATGTTCCCCCTTTGCAATTTATGCTCTTATTATACCTCAACTTTTTTCTTTTTCTGTTGCAAAAGCAACATTTTCTTTTTTATTTTTTTCCTTATCTTTGTTTCCTCTCGTCTCTAGTAGAATATGCTTTGTTACATTTTTGTTACATTTTGTCACATC
>CAMGAZ010000164.1 GCA_946008205.1 uncultured Clostridium sp.
GGGTTTGAGTAGGTGTATTTTGTGCTTGCACAGCTTGTTTCCTATCTTCTCTTGCTTCTTGTCTCTCTTTTTCTTTTCTTCTATCTTCCTGCTCCTTTTCCTCTTTTTTGTTTTGCATTTGTTTATTAAGCATTGCATTCACCTTATCTATTAAATCTGGAACGTAGTCTAACAATCTATCTAAGCAAGAATTATGATCTACTGGTAACAATTTCACTGTATTAGGTTGTACAACTAGAAAAGCTACTGGTACAATGCTTACTCCTGCTCCTGAGCCTCCTCCGAACGGCAATCTATATTGTACTTGTTCTTCTTTATCTTTTTTTGTATACTCATCTAATGCTTCTCCTCTAAATTCGCTACCTCCTGCTGCAAATCCAAATCCTACTTTCGATATAGGTATAATTACAGTATTATTTGATGCTTGTATCGGTTCACCTATGATTGTATTTACATCTATCATATCTTTTATACTATTCATAGCAGTATTCATCAAATTCTCTATTGGATGCTCTCCCATATAATCACTTCTTTCTTTTTTATAAATATATAAATAATATGTACCAATTTTTTCTTTTTATACAACGTGAACTCTGATTTTAATGGGGCTCTTTATATTTTCATTTTTATACTTATCATTATTTGATCTTATTATTCTTTTTACTTCTAGCATAATCTGTATTATTTTCATTATTTTTATATTTATAATACTGTCTAATTTTAATATATAAATATATTTTTGTTTATATATGGGTAGTACTTTGTATTGTATGGTATTGTCACTGTTTTTTACTATATGTGGTATCACATTTGATATTATGATAGCCACAGCTGCGACTAGATATGATGTTACTATAGTATCTTCTGTTCCTAAAAAAATTTCTGATTTAAGTTCTTCTATTTCTATGCTTAAATTAGACGCTAACTTTATTATTCTTTTATCTTGAATACAAGCTTTTAACAATCTCTTAATTTTATTTTTTATATCTTTATTATGTTTATATTCTTTTATTTTCATTTTCGCGTACAAACTTGACATTTTATTTTTATCCATCTTAAAACTAAACCACTGAATTCTCCACAATTTTAAAGATATTGATATAATTACATTTTCATTGTTTTGCTTTTTACTTTCACTATTCATATATAGGTTTTTAATATTTATTTCTATCTTAGATAGATATATTAATAAAGCCAATATTCCAACTCCACAGATAATTGCCAAGGTAATGCAAAAAACTAATATCATAATCGTTTCACTCCAATTCTGATATTAGTTTTCCCATTTTTTTCTAATTTAAACGCTATCATTTATCATTTTGTTTTTCTACTGATATATCTCCAAATATTCTATCTTGATTGGTAATTACTTTATTTCTTCTAGACAATTCCAATAATCCAGAAAAAGCTGTAACAACTTCTTCTTTTTCACATTTATTTAAAGAAAATAATGCATTAAATATAAACTTTGGTCGATTCACAAGTTCTTTTAATATTTCTTTTACTTTGCTCGCGACAGTGTATTTGTCTGTTATAGCTATTTTATCTATATTGCTTGCGTTTTCGTTAACCTTTTCTGTGTTAATTTTTACTATATTTTCATATGCCTCTACAATAGTAGATTTATCATATTCTCTTTCTAACTTTTGTTTTGGTAATTGTATCTGATCTGACAACTTATAAAATCTAGTTGCATTCTTCTCATACATGGCTCTAAGTGTTTTTGTAATTTCTTTATATTTTTTATATTCTATAATTCTTCTTAAAAGCTCTTCTTCTGAGATTTCTTCTTCCTCTTCATTTTGCTTTGGAAGAAGACTTTTAGATTTTAAGTATATAAGGGTTGATGCCATTATTAGAAATTCACTTGTAATCTCTAAATTCATTTCTTCCATTTTGTTTATGTATTCAATATACTGAGCCGTGATTTCACTTAGCCTAATATCATTTATATTCATTTTATTCTTATCTATTAAATGACATAATAAATCTAAGGGTCCTTCAAAATTTTCTATTTTTATTGCATATTTGTTTGTTTCCAATGTTAATATGTTTTGCATTTTAATCTTCCTTTTCTATTAGTCTTCATCTAACAATTCAATAGCTTTTCTTATATTTCCTGTTTTGTATCCTTTTTTTATTAAAAATTGAATAATAGCCTCTTCTTCCATAGTGTTTTGCTTTTTTATTATTATTGTTTTTGCAGACATTATCTCATATTCTTCCATCTGTTCTTGATGATTGCTTATATAGTCTTCTATTAAATCATTCGGAATTCCTTTTCCCATTAGCTTATATCTTACTTCTTTTAACGACAAATTATTTAAAGCCTTATATTCATTTACTGCTCTTTCAATATAATTGTTGTCATCTATATAACCGTTTTCTTCTAATTCCTCTATTATATTGTCAAGCATTTCGTTTTCTATTGTATTATAGAATTTGTTTTTTACTTCCTGTTTACTTCTTTTCTTGTATAAGATATATTTTAATACTTTTGATTTTTCCTTATCATATTCTTCTATAGTATACATGTTACTCCTCATCATCTGTAGGTTCTATATCTTGCTCATCATCTACTTCGCTATCATCACTTAAACTTTTTTCGAAAGCTTCATTAAATTTTGCTCTAACTTTCTTTTCTACTTCTTCCATAATAGCTGGATTATCTTCTAAGTATTTTTTAGCATTTTCTCTTCCTTGTCCAATTCTTGTTCCTTCATATGCAAACCAAGACCCACTCTTTTCTACTATATCTAAATTTACCCCTAAATCTAGTATATTTCCAGATTTAGATATTCCTTTTCCATAGATTATATCAAATTCAGCCTCTCTAAATGGTGGAGCTACTTTATTTTTTACAACTTTTACTCTTACTCTATTTCCAAATACTTCTCCATCTTGTTTTAGATTTTCTGTTTTTCTTATATCTAATCTAACAGAAGCATAGAACTTTAATGCTCTTCCTCCTGGTGTTGTCTCTGGATTTCCAAACATAATTCCAACTTTTTCTCTTAATTGGTTTATAAATACTATTGCTGTGTTTGATTTATTAAGCACACCCGCTAGTTTTCTTAGCGCTTGTGACATAAGCCTTGCTTGAAGACCAACATGTGCATCTCCCATATCCCCATCTATTTCTGCTTTTGGAACTAATGCAGCAACAGAATCTACTACTATAATATCTATAGCACCACTTCTAACTAAAGCTTCAGCTATTTCTAAAGCTTGTTCTCCTGTATCTGGTTGTGAAACTATTAAATTATCAATGTCTACTCCTAGATGTTTTGCATATACTGGGTCCAATGCATGTTCTGCATCTATAAATGCTGCTTCTCCGCCTTTTTTCTGACATTCTGCAATCATATGTAATGCAAGAGTTGTTTTTCCTGAAGATTCAGGCCCAAATATTTCTACTATTCTTCCTTTTGGAATTCCTCCTATACCTAAAGCTACATCAAGGCTCAATGCTCCTGTAGGTATTGCTTCTACATTCATAGCTGTAAAGTCTCCTAATTTCATTACAGAACCTTTTCCAAATTGCTTTTCTATTTGCCCTAAAGCAGACTCTAGTGCTTTTTTCTTTTCATTATTTCCTGTACTCATAAATATTTCCTCCTAAATTTTGTTAATATCATTTTTGATAAATTATCTTGCAATGTGTAAACATATGTTTGCACTTCATTCTTTGTACATTATATACTATTTTTTAAAATTGTCAAGAGTTTTTCAAACATTTGTTTTATTATTTTCTGTACCATTCTTCTATCCCATAGAAACTTGTATAATTAGTAGGTTCTATTGTACCTATTAATGATTGACTAGATATTGTTATATTTTTATTTCTATATAGTCCTATAAATGGTGTATCCTCTTTATATAAGTTATATATTTTTTGATATATTTCTTTTAATTGTTTTGCATCTTTTATAATCCCAGCGTTTTGAATCAATTCGAACATTTTATCATTAGAGTAATTTTCTAAATTGCCTGGTGCAAAAAAATATGTCAAATCCGGGCTATAGCTTGTATATACACCTGTAAGTAATACTTGGTAGTCTTTATTATCTATATATTTATTATACTGATCATTTGATACTTTATTTATAGTAATATACATACCAATCTCTTCTAGTTGTTGTTTTATTACTTCCGCAACGCTTACTCTTTCTTGATTATCATTACAAACAGTTATTTTTAAACTCAATGTTTTGGTTCTACCATCTATGTTTTTCTTCCAGCTCTTGTTAATATATGTCCATCCACCATCTTCTAAAACTTTTTTAGCTTGTTCTGCGTTATAGCCTGAACTTGCATTGTTATTAGTATACATATAATTTCGATTATCTAATGGATATTAGGCTACAGTATT
>CAMGAZ010000165.1 GCA_946008205.1 uncultured Clostridium sp.
TATGCAATAACAAAAAAAGCTAATCACAAGGATTAGCTAAACCATTCAGTTATCTAAAACTACGATTGAAGTCAACGAGTTACGGTCGTTGGCTTCTTTTCATATTGAATTATACCATTAAATATTTACTTAATAAAGGCATCAGCAAGACCAAGTGTCTTAAAGTGTATTATGCTGATTTTTTACTTAAAGACCCCCTTTTTTTATTTTTCTAAACTCTTTTATTAAAACACGAATTTTAATAAAAGAGTTTGAACCTATAAAACTTTGCAATCTTTATTCATTAACTATTGCTGCAATATATCTCGGCATATAAACTTTTATTAAAGTGCCATCTTTATAAAATGCCATATCTTTCCTATCTAGTTTTCTAACTTTAGGTAAATATGATTACTTAGTAATATTTACAATCTTACTAATAAGATTAGCTGGGGCTTTTACTCTCTGCGCAACTAACGTCATATTAGCTTACCTTATTCCTACTATGTGTTCTTCTACATAAACTACATTTAGTTCTTCATGAGCTAAACCAGTTCGATAAGTAGTTGACCTAAGCTACTGGCAGTTGTATAGTCGGTAGCTTTTATTTTAGGCAATAACTCCAAAGCTAATATTTTGACTCTTTAGCTGTTTATTAACTATTTAGTTTTAACAGGAAACCACAGTGTGCCATCAGGTGTTGCCCAATTACCATCAGCAGTTTTATGAAATGTTAACGTCAATTTCTTACTTTTTAGTGTCCACTTATTTTTATGTTGTGTAACATAAGCACGTCCCAAATTAACACTAACTAGTTTTAAATAATCTTTAGTATTATAAGTACTATGACCTGTTAGAGCTTTATAAATGTCTTTAGCTGTTCGCGTATTTGATTTTATTAGCTTCGAATCACCTAAGTAACTTTTTTTGCCAACAGGCTGAAAGCCATTAATAGTAGCAGAATTTTTATTAAAAAACAGAGCCACTGATATTCCCAAATGGTTAACCATTGTATTGTCACTTTGTCGAGCATCAACAGTTTGATAGCCTCGATTGATTAATCCACTAGGAACGGTTTGTTGATTATGATAAACCAACCAGCTAGTCAGTACACCTGCAGCAACAATTATGGTAACCAAAGCTGCTATAACTTTTTTGTTCATGTGCTAAACACCTCACTCTACTCTTGAGAATTATTTTTATATTGTACTATAGTTCCATGAGATACTAAGCGAACAATACCACCATAATAGACTACCCACCGAATTTTATTATTCCTAAATTCCTGATACATACTTTCTCTATGAAGATAGCCATTGTAAGTACCATCATTATAAGGGATCTCCCAAGGAGTATCTACAGGAACAGTGGATGCGCTATTGTGCCATGAACCTAGCCTCTTAATACCTCTAATTTTTTTAGTTAAAGGTAATTTCTGAGTAGTTTGAACAGAATCTTTATTATTTTCAGAAGCATATACTGTGCTATTACCTGCAAACAATAGTAATACAGCAGTAGCACTTACAGCAAGCAAAATCTTTTTCAACTTCATGTTTAACAACTCCTTAACTAGTTTGCATTTAGAGAATTTGGATCAGTTTCAATCTCGAATTTAGGTAATTTTTTATTTAGTGTTGGAATAGGATAACTCTTTAATTTTGTATTATACAGATAACCACCATACAATACCCCTGTTGGTCCATGACCAGTTGGCTGAGTATATCTACGTTGAATATACCCTCTAAAAGCTTGATTTCCTCTTGTTACGGTTACAAAAACATAAGGTCTAGTTTCATTAAAGAAGGTAGTTTGATACCAAATATGATGAACGAATCCTTTTGTAGTTTGAACACTATTTTGAATCTTAGGAGACTTTACAGTATTAGTATCTGCTGATACTGATGTAGTCATTGAATTAGATACTAAAAATAAAAATAAGCCAGCAGCTAATGTTAATAATTTCTTAGATTTATTCATATCTATTTTCTCCTTATTAGAAATAACGTATTAATTCCTTTGAATTAATATTTTTACCCAAGCATGATGGATAACTTATAGATTTAAAACAATTACAACAATATCTTCTGGATTCATAATATTGCTTCCTTCCTAGTCCTCTCCTTACTTCCTTTAATTTTTATGTTATTATACTTAGAAATTAATTAAATAAATCTATAATGGGCGAAATTGAACATTATTACATTTGCTTTTGGTATTTGTTTTTAAATTTGCTTAATTCTAAAGAGTAATCTCTCATGCCAGATAGTGAGACAGCTTCTATTATCACATCGCACATTTTTAGAAAAGAAGAATTACCACTCTGTTTAAATCTAATTAAACATTCCAAAAATTGAATTATGCTCTTATAAAAGTAAATATCAGGAATAGCAGGGACACTGTCCACATATGAAAAATAATATTCTACATCTTCTAAATCATTTTTTTCTATGGAAAAGATTAATATGTTGATGACTATCGATAATAAATCTTTCTCGACAACCATATTTTCATCTTGTTTGTATTTTTTTATTAATCTCTTAGCAATCATCTTATTATCACTTAACGTATAAAAACGCATTGAATTGCAATACAACATAAGTTTAATTGGATTAAACGTAGGGATATCAAATATTTTTTCTTTTAACTTCTTTCTCAGAGCAAAGTTAGGCTCACCGTCTGTATTCAATAATTCAATAAACCCATCTACTAAAAGGTTCTGCATTTCCTGATCATTTTTTGACAGCTTATTACTGTTTATAGTATCCTTTATCTTTTTCATTTGCTTAATATCTACGTTGTAGTAAGCCTGTTCCATTAGTTTTCTTTGATGCAAAATCTGCTTTCTACGCGATTCATATTTTTTATTTAATTGCGAAAAAAAAGAAGATATATCAATTTCGTTATAATCAAGCAAATTTATAAGATCAATAGCATTTATTTGATGTAATTCTTTTTCTATTTTTGCATAATAAGACCTATCAATTATTTTTCCTACAAACTCAGCTTGTGTCTTTCCTTGCTCAAGACGATATTCCTTTAATAACTTACCTATCCCCATAGTTTTACCTCACAAGCAATATAAAATTACTTTCATCTAACTAAACAATCGCAAACCAATACTCGTTCTCTAATCACTTTTACATCTTACTTTCCCTCAACTGCTAATTCAAATACCCTACGTCTACCTGTTTTCCCTTCAAATTATCTACAACAATCTAACAATCATTAATCTATCTAAAATCCTAGCACTACCCCCTTTCCACCACTAGGGAAAATTGAGCATGGTTAGTCATGTAATTTCTATTTTATCATGTTCGTGCTATAATAATTTTAGGAATATGGATGCTTACATGACTTTAGTCATGCAAAGCGTGGGCGGTCTTTATGACCGCTTTTTTATTTATAATATATACAAAGAGGAGAATCCCGTTCTTATGGGATTCTCCTCTTTGCTTTTCTAAAACTTAACATATGAATACAAAAAGTGATTATAGTTGGATTGTCGGAAAAATAGAACTTTAGAAAAATTTTATAGAATGGACGGTCACATAAGACCGTCTTTTTTGTTTGAAAATCATTATTCAAAGCTAATTTCTGACTTAATGCTATAATTATCTATGTAAAGATTTTTTTATTTAATCGACACAGTTGTCGATAGTTTTACTTATTTGAGGCTCACAGTTGAGCGTCGTAAGATTGTAGCCGATGATGTATCTGACGGAACTAGCTAGGTTATGATTGAATTGTTTAACAGAAAAGCTCCGGTGCGTTAGTAGCCTAATCCTACTAACTGGGTTAAATTCCAAGCATGTGTTTGCGATTAGGGCATGTATTTAATTGAGTATTATTAAGGTCGCACTTTTTTATTTTTTAAAGCGCGGCTTTTTTGTATTCTTGTTTTAAAGAGGGATTTGTTTTTATGTCTTTTTTTATAAAATCTTGAATTTTACTCATAATGATTTACTCCATAATTAGAATTAACTTGATATCATTTTAGTATATTTTATACTGGTTTTTTGAATCTTATTTATTAAGTTTATAATCCCTTTCCTTTTGAGTGAATGGTTTATTTAGAAATGGCTTGATTTTGATATTTATCAGAGTTGAGTCTTTTTTAGATATTAGAAAACAAATTAATTATTGCTAAAACAAACGTATTTTCGTATAATTAAATTATTAAACAAACAAACATATATTCGCTAGACTTAGTTAGGTGGGGATGCACATGTATGATTATCGATATGAGCCGCACAGATTAATTTTCATGATTGATAATAAGAGTTTTTTTGCAAGTTGCGAATCAATCAGATTGGGCTTGAATCCAATGAAGTCAGTGCTAGCCGTAATCTCTCATCAACCTGATTCTAATTGGGGATCAGGGTTAA
>CAMGAZ010000166.1 GCA_946008205.1 uncultured Clostridium sp.
GAAGCAAGAAGATAATGAAATAGAAGATATATATGCAAAAATAAAAAATAATGCTGAAAGCTATAATAATGGAGAGAATCAAGAAACAAAAGATAAGATAAAGCAATTTTTAAATTGGGAATATCCTTATATGGGAGTTTCAGAAATACCAACCAAAACATCAGTAACAAAGATAAAAGAATTAGCAAATGCAGAATTGATTCAAGAAAGAACGAAAGATTTAAAAATTGATATTCAAGAAGATAGCACTCAAACATCAATAAGTGCAAAACCTAAATTCTTAAAAGATAGTAAAGACAACAAAATCACCAATGCACAAAAAGGTACAGTGATGCATTTATGTGTGCAAAAAATGAATGAAAAAGAAGAGTATGATTTACTAAAAATACAGGATTTAATAGAAGAACTAAGGACGAAAGAATTAATTAGCAGTACTGAAGCAGATACTATAAATGTTAATAAGTTATTCGAATATACTAAATCTAGTTTATGGAATGAATTAAAAGAAGCAAAAGAGATTAATAAAGAAAGAGCTTTTTACATAAATGTGAAAGCAAGTAAATTATACGATAATATAAGTAATGAAATGGATGAAGATATTCTAGTACAAGGTGTTATAGATTTATATTATATAGATAAAAATGACAATCTTGTTCTTGTAGACTACAAAACAGATTATGTAGAAAAAGGTAAGGAAGAACTACTAGTAGAAAAATATAAAGAACAACTAAATTTATATAAAGAAGCACTGGAGAAGTCACTAAATAGAAAAGTGAAAAATATGGGAATATATAGCTTATACTTAAACCAATTTATACAAATTAACATATAAAATACAATCAATAGGAGGTAGTGCAAATATGAGATTAGATAAATTTTTAAAAGTTTCTAGAATAATAAAAAGAAGAACAGTTGCTAATGAGGCTGCTGATGGAGGTAGAGTAATTGTTAATGGAAAGTCAGTAAAGCCAAGCTATGAAGTAAAGGTGAATGACATAATAGAAATTAAATTTGGAGATAAAACATCAAAATTTAAAATAGTAAATATACCAACGGTTCAAGGAAAAAATATGCCTCAAATGGTAGAGGAAATTTTCACAGTAAGGTAATAATCTTATTTATAATAGTAAGATGTAACAAAATTTAGAACATGGAGAACACAATGATAGAAAATGATTTAATAAGCATAATTATACCTGTCTATAATTCATCTAAATATTTAGATGAAACTATAAAAAGTATAAAAAAACAAACATATCGTAATTACGAAGCAATATTTATAGATGATGGCTCTAGTGACAATAGTGTGGAAATTATAGAGAAGTATAAAGCCAAAATGGCCGAAATAAAAATTATAAAAACAGAACACCAAGGAGTATCAGAAGCAAGAAATATAGGAATAAAAGAAGCAAAAGGAAGATTCTTAACTTTTTTGGATTCTGATGACTTATGGACTAAAGACAAGTTAGCTAAACAACTGAAGTTTATAAAAGAAAATGATTATGCTTTTGTATATTGCAATTTCAAATACATTAGCGATGACGGAAGAAAAATAAGTAAAGAAATAAAGACGGGAGCTGAAACTGACTATAATAGGGCTTTAGAGGATATAAGAATTCTAACAATAACAGCAATGATAGATTTAAAAAAAGTTCCCAAAGCCCTTTGCTATATGCCCAATATTATGAATGAAGATATAGCAACTTGGTGGAAGATTTTAAAAAGCGGGTTTACCGCATATGGGCAAGATGAGGTATTAGCATATTACAGAAAAACGAAAAACTCTAGGAGCTCAAAAAAATATATAACATCATATTATAGGTGGCAAATGTATAGAAAACAAGAAAAATTAAGTTTAGGAAAGTCACTATACTGTTTCTTCAAATATGTGTTAAATGCAGTACTAAAAAGAACAGGAGTAATGAAAACAATATCAAAAGACTTGTAAAGCATGCTAAAAAACATATAAATTAACATTTGTTTTGTATTGACTTTTGAATAGATGATTATTATAATCATAGGTAGAAAAGGATAAATAATTTATGTTTTTAGCATAGATTAAATAACTATATATGGAGGTAGTGTTATGAATGAAAAAATGTATGAAATTATGAAAGATGGAAGAGGATTCATTGCAGCTCTTGACCAAAGTGGTGGAAGTAGTAGCAAGACTCTAAAACTTTATGGAATAGATGAAAGTGAATATAGTTCAGAAGAAGAAATGTTTAATTTAATCCATGAAATGAGAAAAAGAGTTATGACAAGTAAGGCATTTACAAATGAACATATTTTAGGAACAATTTTATTTGAAAAAACAATGATGTCAGAGGTAAATGGAAAATTTACAGCAGACTATTTATGGGAAGATAAAGGCATAGTATCGTTCTTAAAAGTAGATAAAGGATTACAAGAACAGAAAAATGGCGTAAAATTAATGAAAGAAATTCCTAACTTGAAGGAACAATTAGCAGAAGCCAATAGAAAGAATGTATTTGGAACAAAAATGAGATCAGTAATTTATGAAGCAAACGAAGAAGGAATTAGAGATATAGTTAACCAACAATTTGAATTTGCTAAAGTAATATGCGATAGCGGACTAGTTCCAATCATAGAGCCAGAGGTAGATATTC
The DNA here is from genome assembly GCA_946008205.1 of uncultured Clostridium sp. Classification (GTDB taxonomy): domain Bacteria; phylum Bacillota; class Clostridia; order TANB77; family CAG-508; genus CAG-245. Next base: position 2,631 of record CAMGAZ010000166.1, read on the forward strand.
ATTCAGCAGAAAAAGAACTTTGCGAAAAAATGCTAAAAGATGAAGTAATCAAACACTTAAAAGACTGGAATCCAGCAGATAAAATAATGTTTAAATTTACAATTCCAACAGTAGCTAATCACTATTTAGATTTATACGACTATGACTGTGTTGTAAGAATAGTTGCTTTATCTGGAGGATATAGTATGGAAGAAGCTTGCAAATTACTTTCAGAAAACAAAAAGATGATAGCTAGCTTCTCAAGAGCTCTACTACAAGATTTAAATGTTCATCAAACAGCAGAAGAGTTTGACACAGCATTAGACACAGCAATAACAAAAATTTATAATGCTTCAATAGACTAAAATTTACAAGTTGAGATTTTAGCTAGAACAATGGAAAATAGCAAGTAAATACCTTGCTATTTTTTTGCGTTTTAGGATAGAATATGAGAAAAAGAACTCAACAACAGTAAAAGAAAAAATAGAAAGACTATTAAAAGATGAAGAAATAGAAGTAAAAATGGAAGTATTTTAACTATACAAGGCATAAAAAAGTATTGCAAATTAGGGACAATACATAAAAATCGCATGTTGAAATATGAAGAATTAACTCATATTTTAGCATGCGATTTTCCTTGCAAATAGGTTATTTAGCCTGTATAATAAATAAAAATCTAATATAAAAATTTTAAAATTCAAAAGTTTTTTAATCTTTAGTATTTTATCTAATTTCATTACTCACATACAAAAATAAAAATAATAAATATTTGGTTTGAGCTTGTAAGCTATATACTAAAGCTCATTTTATAAAAATATTAATTATTTCTGCTATATTCTAAAATATCCAATTGTAAATTTTAACCCTCGCTTAACTAATAAATAAAAATAAAGTTATAAGTGTTGATTTTGAATTTTAAATATTGTAAAATAGAAGGAGAAAAATCATATTTAAATCAATACATAATTTACTTTATCGGCAACAAATATGGAGAAAATGAGACAGATAAAATCTTAAATAAGATAAATAAAAATGTAGAGGAGGAAAAAAGTATGTTAAGTGATGTTTTAGACCAAATTGAAGCCAGAGGAGAGGCTCGAGGAAAAGCTCGTGGAGAGAAGATAGGAATAATAAAAGGAGAGAAAAAGAGCAGAAGCGCAATAGTATTAAATATGCTTAAAAATAATTACAGTGATAAAGAAATTAAAAAAATTATAGAGATAACAGATAGTGAATTAAAAGATATAAAGAAGAATGTAAAAGAAGAATGTAATGACTAATAGTTTAATAAAAATTAGATAAGCTGCTGTTGTATAAAAGCATAAAAAGTATTGCAAATATAAAAAGATAATGTTATTATAAACTTGAAAGTAAACGAAAAACAAAGGAGGTATCAAAAATGCAAAGAAACATAGAGCCTGACCTCTTCATATTAAGTATGATAGGTTATTAGTCTTATTTTTGTATTTTCGATACTTGAGTAAAAAAAGGAGGAAAACATTAAATGAAAACAAAGCAGAAAACAAATTTAAGTACAATTAAAAATAAAAGGAAATTAGAAGAAAATATGAGCGGTAACTTGTATAACAGCTTATATAACAAAGGTATTACTCTAATTGCACTTGTTGTAACTATAGTAGTTTTGCTAATTTTAGCAGGAGTGAGTCTTAATTTAGTATTTAACAATAATGGCATAATAACAAAAGCAGGGGAAGCAAAGGTAG
>CAMGAZ010000167.1 GCA_946008205.1 uncultured Clostridium sp.
TAAAGGTACAATATTTACTAATCCTGGTCTTATCTTTTTTCTTAATATTACCCAATTAGGTATATCGTCTTTTATAATATTAACAATTTTATCTTCAGAAATTAACATTCTCATAATTCCATTCATTATATCTGAAAAGTCTTTTTCTTCATCACAAAATATTTTATTCATCATAGCACTCATTGACCTTACAAAATCTGATAAGTAATCATCTTTTATACAAGCAAAGCAATCAGTTTCTATTTCATCTAAATACCCTATTGCTGTTAAACACTCATAATAATTTGATGCCATAATATAATAAAATTGTTCAAATTCTTTCTTTAAGTTTCTTGAGTTCATCTTCTTTATATAAATACCTGTCTCCTTTCTTATAATCTCTTTAATCTTTTCTGTTTCTTTTTTAATTTTTTCATTATTTTTTGGTTTGTTGTTTTCATTTTTTTTCATTTTCTTTTTACTCCTTCCTTTTTGAAGGCAAAATAAAAAATCTAATATTTCTATTAGATTTCTTATATATGTTAGATATTATTTCAATAACTATAATATTTTATTTTTTCTTTAAATCTTTTGAATAATATATTAAATCAGTACAAGTTAATTCTCCATCTTTTATTTCTTCTTTATAATTATCTATAAAGAAATTTTTAATTGTTTTCTCATATTTATCAAATCCCTGCTTAACATAGAAAGGAATATTATTCTCTGTTGTTCCTACCAACATTCTGTCATATTTCTGTTTATAATTACCACATAATGATTTTAAAAGTGTTTTTGCATAACCTTTATTTCTGTAATTTTCTTTTGTAACTATGTTCTTTAACTCTAATGTTTTTCTATCAATGTGCAAAATAACTGCAATAGAAATTAGCTCATCTTCTTTTTTTAATGCATATACATCAGAATCGTTCAAATACTTATGTATCATGTCTTTTGAAGGATCTGCCTCTAAAAGTAAATCAATATAATCTTCTTTATTTTCTATTTTTTTAACCTGCATTCTAGGTTCTTTTGGTATTTCGTAGCCATTGGTATTACTGGTTTGTATAGGATTGCGGTTATAATATCTCATCTCCTCTCAACTCCTCGTATCTAACCATTCAAATTCGCGTACCCTGTCGTTCTTCATTAAAACAGTTATAATATCAAGGGTTTTGAGGCTTTTATTCGCCATTTTTTCTTGTTTTTCGTATTTTTCATAATCTTATGTAAGTGTTCATACATAAGTTTTTTAAGTTTTTGCGGTTATAATATATAACCTCCTTAAAACTTTTCAAATTATATCATAAAATTTAATTTTTTTCTATAAAATTACAGAAAAAAGAGAGATAAATTCTCTTTAAAGTATATCTCCCTTTCTTCTTTTTATATATTGAATTAAATAATTGTATTCATCTTCATATTTAAACTTAACTTTAATTTTCTTATCTTCATAAACATATATATCATCTATTAGTCCATCTATAAGTTCTCTTGATAATGAATTTACATTCTGATATTTTTCAAAATATTCAATCCATTCTCCAGAGGTACTCATTTTGTCTAAATTCTGTAATTCTTTATAGTTTTCTTCAATATATGCTTCATTTTCCCTTATTTGCCTTCCGTATTCTTGGGTGTAGTCATTATATTCCTTTTCTGTAATAATGCCTAATTTCCAATCCTCGTAAGCCTCTTTTCTTAACTTTCTTTTAATATTCAATGTTTCTTCACATTTATTGATATTTTCTAGCAAATAACTTCTACGATTATCATTAAATGTTTTACTATCTATTTGTCCTTTTATTCTTTTCATATCTATTATAAGTCCAATTTGAACTTTTACGCTTTCTAAAACTGCTTTTTCTAATTCATCATTTTTTATACTATGCTTTGTACAAATTTCTCCACCAGACCTCATATATGCAGAACACATATAATGATAATAATTTCTAGGTTGTCCTTTATATTTTCCTGGTATCTTTTTACTCATTGCCCTTTGGCAATCTCCACATTTAATATGTCCTGCAAATATGGATATTTTTCCATCTGTATTCATTCTTGTATCTCTGTCTAGTATTGCTTTTTGTACCTTATCAAATGTATCTCTATCTATAATTGCATCATGTGTATCTTTTACAATAATCCATTCTTCTTGTGGTACTAATACTCTTTTATGTATTTTATAACTAATTAGTTTTCCTTTGTTTTGAACTAAATCTCCACAATACATTTGATTTCGTAAAATATCTCTAATTGTTGTTGAACACCAAGAATATGTAACTTTATCGGTATTATTCTTAAATGGTGTTTTCATTTTTAAATCTATTGCTCTATGTCCTGTTGGATTTAATATTCCTAATTCATTTAATTTTTTTGCTATTGCTGTTCTTCCGTATCCATTTAAAGTAAGTTCATATATCATTCTAACGACTTTTGCTGCATCTTCATCAATAATTAAATGATGTACATCATCTGGATCTTTGATATATCCATAAGGTGCATAAGCTCCAACATATTCTCCTTTTTTCATTTTTACATTTAATACTGCCTTTATTTTATTTGATATATCTCGACAGTATTCGTCATTTATTAAATTCTTAAAAGGTACAATTATGCTATTAACTGATTCAGGATTTTTTATGCTATCTATTTGGTCATTAACTGCAATAAATCTTATATTATATAAAGGAAATACTTTTTCAATATAATTTCCAACTTCAATATAGTTTCTTCCTAATCTTGATAAATCTTTTACAATAACAGTATTAAATTTCTTTTCATATAAGTCTTCTAACAATTTTTCAAATCCTGGTCTATTAAAAGTAGTTCCAGAAAATCCATCATCTGTATAATAATCATATACTTCAATATCTGAATTATCTTTTAAAAATTGATTTAATAACATTCTTTGATTTGTTATACTATTACTTTCTTCTTTATCTCCATCTTCTACTGATAATCTTATATATATTGCTGCTTTATATTGATAACTTTTCACATTATCTTTTTCTTCTTTATTATATTTACTTTGTCTAGGCATTAGTATTTCCCCCTTCCTTTACAATTTTCAAATAATCCATTGCTAATTTAAAAGCGTCTTCATACTTAAATACTAATTTAATTTTTCTACCATCATTATTGATATAAATTTTTTCTATTAAGTCATTTAACATTTCTTTTGTAATCTTCCTTTGATTTTTATATTTCATTAAAGTATCTACCCAGTTATTTTCAGCAACATTCTTATAACTTAATCTTGCCTCCATTAACTTTGCTTTTTCTTTTTTAATTTGTTCCTTTATATTTTCTTCCTCTGTAACATTCTCTCTGATAAAAGCAATATATTCTTGCTCGTCAATTTCCATATCTCTGAATTTTGTGAAATATTTTGTTCTTTCTTTATCAAGTCTTTCTAATTTATTTTTTAAATTCTCAACATTCTCTTTTATTTTGTCTGCATATTCTTTATTTTCTTTAACAGATAATCTTGCATTTTCAAATCCATTTAGTAAATCTATATGATATTTAATACTTCTAAAAATACATATTTTTAACTTGTCCACATCTATTACATAAGGTTTATCATTTTGATTATTGCATTCTTTACATTCCAATACATATTTTTCAATTTCAGTATCATTTATCATACTTTTTTCTTTTATAGTTGCTACTAATGGCTTATTACAATTACTGCAAAATACAATTCCGTCAAATATAGAAATATTTTCTATTCTTCTGTTCCAATTAAACTTTCTATCTTTTCTTATTTTTTGTATATTAAAAAATCTTTCTTTTTCTATAATTGGTTCATGTGCATTTTCAATTATAATGTAATCTTCTTCATCGTTTTTTAATCTCTTATGTACTTTATAACTAATTCCTCTTGTCTTGTTTTGAACTAAATCCCCACAATAAACTCTATTATCTAATATCTTTCCGACAATACTTGCTGTCCATTGTTTTGCAACTTTACTACTTGATGATGTAATTTTTAAAATCTTACAATTATATTCGCTTGGTGTTAATACATTTTTTTCATTTAATTCTTTAGTAATTAACACATTACCAATTCCAGATTCGCATAAATCAAATATTCTTCTAACAACACTTGCTGAAGCCTCATCTACTATTAGTTTGTGTTTATTATTTTCATCTCTTATATAGCCAAAAGGTGGTATTCCTCCTATATATTTCCCCTCTTTTTTCATAACCTCAAATGTCTTTATCAATTTATCTGATACATCTTTGCAATACATTTCATTCATTATATTTTTTAAAGGAAAAATAATATCATCTACTG
>CAMGAZ010000168.1 GCA_946008205.1 uncultured Clostridium sp.
TTAAAAATTTACTTGTTATTATGATAACCAAATATGTATGTTTTAAACTTGTTTAATTATTTCCATTATTCCTCTGATGAAGAAGATGAATATTGTTTCATTAGCCAGTTATAGTAATTAAATGGTTCTATCGTTTCAGGTTCTCCATAATCAACCCCATAAGTTTCTACTCTTATGCTTGTAATTACTGGTGGATTAGTTGGCTTATCTGCATTTCCCGTATCGCTTGAATCTCTTGTGATAACCTCTACATTTGCAATTTGGTCTACAATTTCCAAACCTTCTATTACTTGTCCAAATCCTGCATACAAACCATTTATGTTATCGTTATCTTCGTTCATAATAAAGAATTGTGATCCAGCTGAGTCATACCCATTTTTTGTTAATGATGAACTTATATCACTATAGTCTAGTCTAGCCATTGCTATAACGCCTTTTTTTAGTTTTAATGTATTTTTATCATAATCGTTTGCTATGAATTCTCCTTTTATTGCATATGTTTCTGTTTCAGAGCCTCCATCTTTAATATCGCTTAAGGTTGGATCCCCTTGTCCATTTCCGTCTTTAGAACCTCCTTGAATCATAAAATCTGGTATTGTCCTATGAAAAGTTTTTCCATCATAAAATCCACGGTTTGCAAGTGTTATAAAATTTGTAACTGTATTTGGTGCCATATCTGGATATAGCTCTATTTTTATTGTTCCAAAATTTTCTACTTCTATTGTTGCAATTGGATTTTGTACATTTTTAGTTAATTTTTGATAATATCCATATCCTAGGAATCCAATTCCTATTATTGAAACTATTATAAGTACTATTAATAATATTTTTACAAATTTATTCATAATTATTCCTTTCTTTTCTGCAAATTCTAATTTTTTCTTTATAAAATTTCGTTGTCAAAGACGAATTGCTCTTGCATTCTTCTTAAAGATTGTTTTATAGTTCTTGCTCTTACCTCTCCGATTCCGTCTACTTCATCTAGTTGCGGTATATCTGCTGCTAATATATGTTGAAAAGATTTAAATGATTTTACAAGATTTTCAACTATACTATTTGGCATTCTTGGAATTTTATTTAAAACTCTATATCCTTTTGTGTAAACACCAACTTCATCATAATTATCAAAATCTCCATAACCTAAAATTTTAGCAATTACTTGTGATTTCATTAAATCTTCTCTCGGTAATTTTTTTATTTCTTCTATTGCATCCTCTGGTTGTCTTTTTTTGGTCTGAACTACATAGTCTTTAACCATTAATAGTTCTTCGTCTGGTAAATCTCCTATCAATTCTTCTAGTTGCATCTCTAAAAGTCGTCCATCTTCTCCTAATTCATATATAGATTTTTGGACTTCATCTGCTACATTCATAACCATTTCTGCTCTTTGTATTGCCACTATTACATTTTCCAATGTTACAATGTCATTAAATTCATATTCGTTTAGAAGATTTAATTTGCTGTCAAATACTTTCATATATTTTTCAACGGTTTGAAGTGCTTGGTTAGCCTTGGTTATTACTTTTGCAGTATCTTCTAGCACATACCTGTCATAACCTTTAAAAATTGTTATTATGTTTCTCCTTTGAGAAATGCTTATAACTAAGTCTCCAGTTTGCTTAGCAGTACGTTCTGCTGTTCTATGCCTCGTACCTGTCTCAACAGTAGGGATATCTGAAGATGGTATTAATTGTGTATTTGCAAATAAAATTCTTTTCAAATCTGAACTTATAATTATTGCTCCATCCATTTTTGCAAGCTCATATAATCTCGCTGGAGTATAATCTACATCAATTTTAAATCCTCCGTCTGCTATTTCCATAACTTCTTTTCCATCGCCTATTACAATAAGTCCACCAGTTTTAGCTTTTAAGATATTTTCCAAGCCTTCCCTAATTGGTGTACCTGGTGCAATGGTTTTCAAGACCTCTATAATTTGATTGTTAGTAGTTGCCAATTTACTATTCCCCCTAAATTAGACTATCTTTCATAAGTTTCTACTTTAATCCTATCTTTTGCATGGCTTCGTTTATTGTCCTAACACCTATTATATCTATTTTATACTTTTCTTTCAATAGTTTTTTATTACTTTCTGGAATTATGCATGTTTTAAATCCCATTTTTTCGACTTCTTTGATACGTTTGTCTATCATATTTACTGCTCTAATCTCTCCTGTTAAGCCTACTTCTCCAATTGCTACAGTATCTTTTGATATGGCGATGTTTCTAAAGCTTGATGCTACAACTAAAACTGTTCCCAAATCAACTGCTGGCTCAACTAATCTTATTCCACTTACAACATTTAAATATACATCTTGGGAGCCCAGTGGAAGGCTTGACTTTTTCTCTAATACAGCGAGTAACATCGTTAATCTATTATAATCAATTCCATTTGCAGCTCTTCTTGGCATTCCATAAACGCTTGGAGTTGTTAGAGCCTGCAATTCTATTAATAGTGGTCTCGTCCCTTCCATGCTTGCTACAATTATCGCGCCTGGTGGATTATCTTCTCTATCTGAAATTAATATTTGTGAAGGATTTTTTATTTCTATCATTCCTTCATTTTGCATTTCAAACATTCCGATTTCGTTTGTAGAACCAAATCTATTTTTTACAGACCTTAAAACTCTGTAAGAAAAATATCTTTCTCCTTCCAAATACAAAACCGTATCAACCATATGTTCCAAAACTCTTGGCCCTGCTATATTTCCATCTTTAGTAACATGTCCAATGATTATAGTAGTTATTTGATGACCTTTGCACACTCTCATTATTCTTGACGTAATCTCTCTTACTTGGCTAACAGTACCTGCTGCAGAAGTTATCTCTTCAGAATACATTGTTTGGATTGAATCTATAATCACAAGTTTTGGGTTCATTGCTAATATTGTTTCTTCGATTACATCAATATCAGTTTCTCCCAAAAACATAATATTATTATTTTTTATACCTAATCTATCTGCTCTAATCTTAACTTGCTCAGCAGACTCCTCACCAGAAACATACAAAACTTTGCCATTTCCTGTAATCTTATCACAAAGTTCCAAAATAAGCGTAGACTTTCCAATACCTGGCTCTCCTCCTAGCAAAACAAGAGAACCATTTACCAAACCTCCACCTAAAACTCTATTAAGCTCGCCAATACCAGTATCTATTCTGGATTCATTCTTTCCAACAACCTCATCCAAAACTCGTGGAGTAGCCTTTTCCTTTATTGCCTTGCCTGTAGCAGATGACTTTGTCTCAACTATTTTCTGTTCAAAAAACGTATTCCAACTATTACAAGCAGGACACTTTCCAAGCCATTTAGGTGACTCATATCCACATTCATTACACACAAAAACCGATTTTGCTTTTGCCATTTTTCCTCCTTGGAACCATTAGGGACGTTTTTTAATGGTCCCTAACTTCTCCTATTTTTGATAATTTTTCAATTATTTTATCTAGTATTGCATTTATTTCCTCGTCTGTTAGAGTTCTATCATTGCTTCCGAATGTTAGTGAATATGCAATGCTTTTTTTGCCTTCTTCTATTCCTTTTCCTGTATAGACGTCGAATACTTCACTCTTTATTAATAGTGCCCCTGCTGCTTTTTTTATTTGCATTGCTATTTCGCTAGCTGTTATGTTTTTGTCTACTACTATAGATACATCTTTTTTTACTGCTGGGTATTTTGATATTTCTTTGTATTTCATTTTTCCTGTTTTCTTTGCCAATAGTTTGTCTAAGTTTATTTCCATTACGTATACCGCTTCTTTTGTGATTTCTGGGTGTACTTTTCCAATTATTCCAACTATGTCGTTGTTTACAGATATCATTGCTGATTGTCCTGGATGTAGCTCTTTTGGCATATTGTCTTTTATTATGTAGAAGTCTACTTGTTTTTTATTGTTTATTCCATAATAGTAGTCTCCAGTCATTAGACATGCTACTTTATTTTCTTCTTTGTAGTCTTCATCTTTTTTGTAGAATGTTTTTCCTATTTCGAATATTGATACGTCCTTGTTATAGTGTGCTACATTGTATTCGTATATCTTGTATAATGATGTTATAATGCTGCATCTTAATGTGCTTCTATCTTCTGTAAGTGGTGCCAATAGTTTGATTGTTTCTATGTTCTGTTCTCCTGCTTTGTCATAACCTGCGAATTTGCTTGCTTCTTGCTTATTTACTAATACATATGATAATGTCTCATTTAATCCCAAGTTCATCATTTTGTGTCTTATCTCTCTTGTTGTGTTG
>CAMGAZ010000169.1 GCA_946008205.1 uncultured Clostridium sp.
AACGGATACATTATATTACATTATTTAAAATTTTTCAATTTTTTTGTCAAATTTTGTATAATTTTTTTGATTTTATAATATTTTTAGTATCCCGTTCTTGGAAGTTTCTTCTTTTCCGAAACATTATGTACAATAGAAACTGCAATGTCTTCATCAGTAGTTTTATAGTCAAGATTATAGCCTTCTAGGATTGTATGATTTTCAATAGATGTTCCGTCATCAATTTCTTCTTTCACTTTCATAAATATATGTGGTGTATCTATACTTTCAAAGCCAATTTTTACATTTTCAAAACAGATCTTTATTTCTGTTATTTCCTCTCCTTCGTCTAAATATATATTAGTTAAATATATATAATTGTTTTCTTGACTGTTAATTTCCTTTTTTATAGCCATATACTCGTCTTTTTTATTAGTTTTATAAAAAATATTGTAAAATATATCTTGATTATATGTACCAGTTTCTATCTTCGTAATTTTAGCGTATTTGCTAGGCAAGATATCATACCAAGTAAATTTTTCTAAATCTGTATTTCCGGAATTTTTGATTTTGAAAGAATAATCTATCTCTTCATTTGGCTTAATTACATTTTTACATTTCTTTGATATTTCTACTTGAGGATTCTTTGATTTATTGGTTGCTTTTATTTCAACTATTTCTCCATTGTTTTTTATCTCGACATCTTGCTTTTGCGTATCTAATATGTACCACTTATTGGTTTCCACTTCTTGTACTGTATATTTTCCTACTTCAAGTTCTTTACTCGTCGCAATTCCATTTTTATCTGTCTCTATTTCTTCCATTATTTTATTTTCTTGATTGTAAATTATAAACTTTGCTCCTAATATAGGACTGTCTTTCTCCAGATTTAGGACATTGTTTCTGTCCTCACCAACTTTCAAAATTTTTATTCTTCCTTTTTTTCTTGCATTTTCTATTCTAATTTCATTAGTTTTATCTTCTTCTACCTTCACCTCTATCTTTTTATCGTCTAATACATATTTTTCTCCCGTTTCTATTTCTTTAATATAATATGTTCCAACTGGTATTTTTTCTGAAACCGCTTCTCCACTTTCATCTGTTATTAAAGTTTGAATTACTTCATCTTCAGCATTTAATATTTCAAATTTTACTCCCGGCAATTTTATATTTTCATCTTCCTTGTCATATTTAACAACTTTTATATTGCCTTTCTTTTTCTCATTCATAATTTTTAATTCTACAGTATCATTCCAGTTTATTGTAACATTTTGTTCTACACCAATTTTATATTCTTGTTTTGTCTTTGTCTCTTTTAAAGTGTATTCTCCTGTATTTATATCGTTAACTGTCGCCTTTCCTTCGTCGTCTGTAATCAAGTGTCTTATTATATTTTCTTCTTTATCTATTAAATCAAACTCAACACATGAAAATAGTATCTTATTATCATCTTTATCTACTTTTTCTATCTCAAGGTTTCCTTTTTTATGTATGTTTGATATATTTAGTATATACGTTTCGTTATATCCTAAAGGTACTTTATATTCTGAGGCGTCTAGTACATACTCTTCATTTGTTTCTATTTCCTTTACTATCATATTTCCTTGATGAAAATTTTTAAAGTATGCAACTCCATTCTGGTCAGTTACGCTTTTTCCCATTTTTACTCCATAGTCATATGCTATTTGGAATGTTACCCCTGGTATAGGTTTTCCTGTTTCTGCATCAGTTTTTATAATTTTAACGTTAGAGAGATAACCTTTTATTGCAGTCTCCATAGAGCCTGTTGTTTTTTCTATCTTATTTGTTAATATAGCATAGTTTTGCTTTCCATCTACCTTGCTGGCAGCATAATAAATAGGATATGATTCTGTATTTTTCTCATACTCAAATGTTATGATATTGTCCCCTAAGATAGATTCTTTTTTTACCATCAGTTTAAATATTTCACCCGGCTTAAAAACTCTCTTTGGATTTCCATTTTCATCCGCAAAAAATATATTTTGGTTGTAATACTCTGTAATAATTTTAATTTCTGTATTCAAGTTGCTATCTGTAACTTTATATTTTTTTGAATAACATTTTCCATCTTCGTCTTGAGCAAAATTGCTAAGTTCTATAATTTCAGCCTCTTTCATGTTTTGATTTGTTTGGTTGTATGCAATATCTACTAGTTTATATATTGCTTCAACAACTTTTTTTCCTCTTCTTTGTATGTCTTCTAAATTTTGATTATTTATCTCTGTTTCGCCGGCTCTATAAAAACTGCGGATATCTTCAAGTTTTCTATTTTTTAATATGCAGTATACAGCTTGCTTAGTTGCTAAATAAGCATCATCTTCTGTTTCAACCCCTAACGCCTCCAATGTGACATTAGGATATCCGTTTTTTAGAATTCTCCATATTCTTTCATCTTCTAATTTGTATTTTACCTCTGTATCATAACTTTCATCTTCTCCTGGTAGCCATCCAACCCCATCTAAATCTGGATCCATGCAGTATGCAATCTGTTTATTTCCTTCAGAGTCCGTATAGTACGTCCTAGAATAAGTAATATACATCCACTTATTTCTATAGTCGCTCCAATACTGTATTGTGTAAAATCCTAATTCTCCTCTCTCTACATGGAGTGTATCTCCTATATTTATAGTATCCGCTATCGAAAATATGGATGGAAATATCATCATCAATATCTGCATGATAATAATTAATAGATTTATCTTTTTTATTTTCATATTCATTTTCCTCATATCATAAAATTTAGATTTTGGTATCTATAACCTTTCTTGTACAGCTTGTACACATAATCTTTGGTTTACTTTATTTTTTATACATGTTATTAAAGTAAGTCTATTATCTGAAGTTCCCTCTAAATTACTCCAATCTGTTTCTAGTATTTCTTTTTTTGTATCAACAATATATTTTCTTTCTCCATATTTAGTTGTATATACTATTTCATCTCCTGGTTCTAATTCGTTTATCCTAGCAAAATAAGAATATTTATTTCCTCTGTTGTGAGCTGCTAATCCTACATTGCCGTCATATTTTGCTGTTTCTTCAATATGACCTATATATTCTTTTAATATTTCATTTGAACTTCCTTCTTTTATTGGTCCATTAAGCCTAATCTTTTCTATTATTAGCGAACCTAAAAGTCCATCATCACTCTCCTCGAATTCTTCTTTATCTAATTCATTTTCTTCTATTATAATTTCTTTTTCCTCTATCGTTTCATTTTGTTTCTCTCTTGTTAATACATTTTTATCATACAAAAGCAATAGCAATACAGAAATGACTAAAATGAGTACAACAAATAAAACAAATAGTTTCTTATTCATATTTGCCTCTCCTTCTATTTTTATTATCTATTTGGATTTATTTAGAATTAAATTTTTTGAAAAAATCTTTTGTAAGAATATATTGATATATCAAAATATAACTAAATTAATTATACTCGGTTATTTTTAGTAGTCAATACAATTTTTGTAATTTGTTTCATAATCGTATTTCATAATTCGACATTATACGAAAATACACTCTATCCAAATGAATAGAGTGTATTTTATTACTCTTCTGGTTCTATTACACCATAATTTTTATTATCCTTTAGTTTGTATATTACATTTACCTTGCCAGTTTCGATGTTAACAAATGTTAAAAATCTGTTCTGTGGATGGTCTTCTAATAGCAATTTAGCATCTTCTGCTCCCATTGGCTTTATACTATAATACATTGTTTTTACTATCTCATTTTCTACTTCATGTGTTTCTTCTCTGCTTGCTTCTTTCATTCTAATAGATTCTGTCATATTTTGCTTATCTTTTTTTGTTTTCATCTTTCTTATTTGACCTTCTAATATATCTATATTTTTATCAATAGAAGCATACAAATCGTTACTTGCTGTTACTGCTCTAAAAGATTCACCATAAACGGATACTTGCATCTCTGCGACTTGGTCATCGCCTTCTTTTTTTATTGTTACAAACAAGTCCATATCTTCTGTTTCGAAGTATTTTTCTAGCCTTTCAGCTTTAGTGTTAATATAATTTTTTATTGATTCTGTTGCCTTTAGTTCCTTTCCTGTTATTTTTATGTTCATAAAAATCGCTCCTTTCAATTTATCGAAATGTACTTTTGTTTTGCGAGTTCATTATATATGTTTTTTCTGCTTTTTTCAAGTGCTTTTTGTAAATATGTTCATCCTTTGCTGTAGGTTAGTCAATCATATGTCACACTTTTTTGAAAAATATATGCTTTGAACAC
>CAMGAZ010000170.1 GCA_946008205.1 uncultured Clostridium sp.
TCCTGCAAATGCCTCCATTAAATTTTTTTCTGTTTTTGATCCTTTTAATTCCATTATAATACCTCCTATGAATATAATTTAACTTATTATTTTATATTACATTTTGGATAAAAAGTCAAGATTAATTTAAGCTATTAATCTGTAATTATTTTTAATATCATATCATATTCTTTAACTTCAACCACTTTTGCTTTTACATATTTTCTTATCAAATTTTCTTTTGAGGTGTTTTCAACATAGGCAATTCCATCTATTCCTGGTACATCCATGTAACTTCTTCCTAAATAGTATTTTTTATCTGGTGTTATGTCTTCTATTAGTATTTCTAATTCTTTGCCTAGTTGTTTTTTTTCGTTTTCTTTTGATATTTCTTGTTGTAGTTTCATTATTTTATTATACCTTGATTTTTTAGTAATTGGATGTATTTGTTCTTTTAATCTTGCTGCAGGTGTTCCGTCTTCTTTAGAATATGTAAATGCTCCCAATTTATCAAACTTTGTTTCTTTTACAAAATTATATAATTCTTCAAAGTCTTCCTGTGTTTCACCAGGAAATCCGACCATTAGAGTCGTTCTTATAACGACTCCTGGAATTTCTTTTCTTAATTTTGCAATTGTGTTTTTTATACTTTCTCCTGTACATTTTCTATTCATTCTTTTTAAAACTTTGTCTGAAATATGCTGTATTGGAATATCAAAATATTTACATATTTTATCATTTTCTTTAACAACTTGTATTAGCTCATCTGTAATATCTTCTGGATATGTATATAAAAATCTAATCCATTTTAGTTCTTTTATTTTGCATTGTTCTTTTAATAATTCTGGTAGTTTTGCTTCTCCATAAATGTCTTTTCCATATTTTGATGTGTCTTGAGCTATTAGTATTAGTTCTTTTCTGCCTGAAGCTACTAGAATTTCTGCTTCTTTTACAATGTCTTCTATTTTTCTACTTGAAAACGCTCCCCTAATATATGGAATTGCACAATATGTACACCTATTGTCACAGCCTTCAGCTATTCTCAAATATGCATATTGCTCTCCTGTTGTAACAACTCTATTCATAAAATCAAGTTCGGTATTTTCTAGTTTATTATTGTCACTTTTCTCAATTATAGTGTATATATTTTTTAAAGTTTCTTTAAATACTTCTGCTGATTTTCCTTTTTCTTCAGCATAGTCACTATATTTTAAGAGTATATCAACTTCAGGAATGGCTTTTTCTAGCTCTTCTTTATATCTTTCTACTAAGCACCCAGTTGCAATTAAAACTTTGCACTTCCCTGTTTTTTTGTATTCAGCCATTTCTAGTATTGTATTTATTGCCTCTTCTTTTGCTGACTCTATAAATCCACAAGTATTTACAACTATTACATCTGCCTTACTTGGCTCATTAACTATATTAAAATTATTATTCTTAAAAATACCAATCATCATTTCTGTGTCTATTAAATTTTTACTGCATCCAAGTGATACAAAACCTACGTTCATTTTTGCTCCTTTTCTATTTATTATTTACTATTTCTTGTAATTCGTCCAATTTAACTATTAATTTGTCATATGTTTGCCTTGATATTCTACTTGTATCTCCATTTGCATAATCTCTTGCAAGCTGTTTCATGTCAGTTAATTCAAATCTATTTTCTCCTTTGTTTCCATTATCTAACACATAGATTGGTGTGTAATCCACTTTTTGCAAAACAGCCTTATCTGAGTCTGATGTTTTAGCTATTTGAATATTTAATATTAGTTCTACATCCGCGTTTTCATAGTTTAGTGTTGATATATAGTTTCCTAACGAATATGCAACTAAAATATTTTTACCCTCAGTATTTTGTATTATTTTCATTGGCTCTACTACTGCAGGATGTGTTCCTAAAATCATATCAACTCCATTATTTACTAAGAATGCCGTTATGTTGTTTTGATATTCTGATATAGTTGACGTATTTACATCTCCCCAATGCATAATTGCTATGATATAGTTAGAATTTCCCTTTGCATATTCTAAATCTTTTTTAGCTAGTTCCTCCGAATATATGTTAGCTGCTGACTTTTCTTCTTCTGTCAATTCATTTTCATTGCTTAATCCATATGTATAGCCTATAAAAGCAATTTTTATTCCATTTACTTCTTTTATTATTCCTGTAAATTCTTGGTTCTCGTTCTCTTTGTTGTTTGCAATACCGGTTATACTCATCCCTTGATTTTGTACTTTAGCAACAGTTTCATTTAGCCCTTCGGTTCCATAATCTAATTCATGGTTATGAGCAAGAGATACTAAGTCAATTCCAGATTGTTTTATCGCTGCTAAAAATTCTATTGGAGAATTATATTTTCCTATTCCAGAATATTTTCCATCAACAAAATTAGTTTCCAAAGTTCCGATTGCCAAATCTGAATTCTTGACAAACTTTGATATATTAGAAAACATACTAGAAAAGTCGTATGTCTCATTCGAGCGGGCATCTTCTATCATGTCCATTTGGCATAATATATCCCCGACTGCAGCAATTCTAGCGGTTGATGTTCGTATAATTTCTCCATTAGCTGTTGTCGCCCCATTTAAATCATTTTCCATTGATTTAAATATTTCCCCTGTCTGCTTTTCTAATTCTTCCGCTTGTTGGGCTAACAATACTTTATCTTGATATTTTCTACATTGGATAATTATAATAGAAAGAATCATTATAACTAATAATATCGAAATGATAATAATAAAATTTTTATTAGTAATTGTATCTAAAACAATATTTTTTCTTCTTGTGTTTCTTCTATTTCTCATAATTTTCTCGCTTTCTATTTTTTTGCATTACTATTTTACTATATTATCTAATAAAAATAAAGGACTCTATTGTCTTTTTGCTTCAATTGTTTACATTAAATTTGAATTTAACTAATGTTACCATTCAATTTCGTCTATTGAAGTTGGATTTTTATTTACTATTATATCTTCAGCTTTTCCATTTTTAAAATGTATTACTTTGTCTGCCATCGGAGCTATCGCACTATTGTGAGTTATTATTATTACTGTCATTTTTTCTTTTCTGCACGTATCTTGTAATAACTTTAATATTTGTTTTCCTGTATTGTAATCCAATGCTCCCGTTGGTTCGTCACATAACAAAATTTTTGGATTCTTAGCTATGGCTCTAGCTATTGCTACTCTTTGTTGCTCTCCACCAGACAATTGTGATGGGAAATTTAAGCTTCTTGATTTAAGTCCTACTTGTTCAATCACCTTTTTAGGATCTAAGGGCCTCTTGCAAATTTGAGTTGCGAGTTCAACGTTCTCTAAAGCTGTTAAATTTTGAACTAGATTGTAGAACTGAAATACAAATCCTATGTCCTCTCTTCTATACTTAGTCAATTCTTTTTCTGAATACTTGCTTATAATTTGATTATCTATTATTACATTTCCAGAAGTAACGCTATCCATGCCTCCCAAGACATTTAAAGCTGTTGTCTTTCCCGCGCCACTAGGTCCAACAATGACAACTAGCTCACCTTTTTCAATTTCAAAATTAGCATTGTCTAATGCTCGTATTCTATTTTCTCCTACTGCATACTCTTTTACAACATTTTTAAATTCTATGTACGCCATATTTCCTCCTATTAAAATGGACCATTTAGGGACAGGTGGGACCATTAAGAACCGTCCCCAATGGTCCTAGTCTACACTTTTTAGTGACTCTGTCATGCTTATTTTCTTTAGTGTATGATTTACTGCGATGTTTACTATTTCAGCAAATATTATTGTTATTACAAGACCATATACAAAGCTCATTGGCTTTACTTCTTGCACAAACATTAGCATATCTAATTCACAGGTTTTTATTATGTACATTCCTAAGAAATAGCCTGCAAATAGTCCTAATATAATTCCTATTCCTGTTAATATTCTTGTTTCTTTTGTAATGTAGTTAAATACTTCTTTGTTATAAAATCCTAAAACTTTAAGAGTTGCAAGTTCTCTTATACGTTCGCTTATGTTTACATTTGATAGATTGTATAAAACTGCAAATGCAAGTAGTGCTGCTGAGATAATTAATATGTATACTACAAGTTGCATTTTATCCATTACCTCTCCAAATACATCCTTAGTATTTGATAAGAAGGATACTCCAGATACTATATCTTTATTATCTAATAATGTTTTTCCTAATTTTTCTTCTTGGTCTATTTCTGTATTTTCTTTTTCTTTTATTAATATTGTGTTTGGTTTGTAACTA
>CAMGAZ010000171.1 GCA_946008205.1 uncultured Clostridium sp.
CGACGGCGCGCTCGCGCCACTCTCGTACTTGTTGTAAGCCGTCCTCGTGATGCCAAGGATCCTCGCGACCTCCGTCTGCGATAGCCCTTCTCGCTTGCGCAGCGCACGCAGCCGTTGAGCCGTCAGGTTCATCCTGCTCCCTCCTTTCCTACCATATAGTATAGGTAGAAAATCAAAGCCACAAAAGATGTGAGTTTTTTTTACATAATTAGCAGGAATTTAGAACAAAATGTAGAAATAGTGAGTTATAATCACTATTAGCGTGTTTCTCTCTACTGAAGTACATAAAATCCATCAAAGGAGGCTCGCATCTGCAATACATAGAAAAGGCAATATGTTTTCAGAAAATAGAGAGTAAACAGTCACTCTTATCTATCAAAAAATAGAAAGAAGGCATTGATATGGAATGGTTCAAAAAATAAAAAAATCTAGGAGCGATATCCTGCATGATATATCTGCTCCTATTCGTCGTCCTCGCCGGCGGATGTTCTAAAAAAGACAAATACGTCCAAACTTTCAAGAAAAATCACATGAATATATTTCCCGATCGATACATCGGCAAAGCATTGGAAAATTTCTTTGTCGACCTGAAATAGAAGTCTTTTGAAGCCGACAACGGTCAACGTATCGTTGAATTTATGAGCATCAATGATAATCCCATAACCATAATCGAGTCAGCCACTATTATGAAAAATTATGGATAAAGATTCATCATTTTCTTGAGTACAATATTTCAGGAATTTAGAACAAAATTAGCTTAGAAGATAGTATCTAGATAATATGATACCATCTGAGTTAAGCAAAATGAAACAAACTATATTCTTTTTTACACATTTAGGAGGTATTATTATGAATTATTGTAAAAATTGTGGCACAAGATTAGATGATAATGAAAAATTTTGTCCAAAATGTGGTGCTTCAGTAGACACAGAGGAAGTAGGAAGTATACCTCAAAAACCTGCTTCGGTAGTAAATCAGACAGAATCTATAGTTCCATCATCCAATCAACCGATTATGCAAAATCAGACCTATGGCAATCCGTCAGCCCCCTTCATTTCTCCTGATGTACAGAATACCATTTATGTAGCTCAACTTGAAAAAATGAGTTTACTCTCTCTCATTCTTCTATCGATAGTCACACTAGGCTTTTATGGTCTTTATTATCCCATTCGTTTAGAAAAAGACGTATCCAGTATGTTAGGACGCCACACGACCTCCAGCGGATTCCAGATTGTACTATTTTCTATTTTTTCCTTCGGAATATATCCGATTTGGTTCTTTAATAAGATGGCTGCTGCTCTCGATGAAGCAATGGACAAGCGACATATGATTGGTGACCGCTTCGGATCTTGGGCTGGTTTTGTTATCATGCTCCTAATTCCTTTCGTGGGGCTTTTAGCATTATACAAAATCATTAATGCACATAACTCTATCATTGATTTCGACAGATATGCAATGATGGCAAACCAGAGCAAATAAACTATATTGATGAGCAACTTACAGCAACTGTACATAAGTAAGGATTATATATGTTTTGTACAAACTGTGGAAAAGAACTCAGTTAAGAAGATAATTTTTGCACCAGATGCGGGCACAAAGCACCTGTACTTGCAAGTCAGTCATCTGATTCCATAGATGCTCAGAAAGAGCTGACAACAGCCCAGAGCATGATGGCTGCAGTAAACTTGCCAGACTTGCAAGCTGTCTATGCCCATTTGGACAAAGCTGCCAAATGCCAAGACCAAGCTCTTTTGCAACAATTGAAGGTTCTAGCTGATAAATATGCAGATATTGCAAATTTATCTAAGAATCTGTCCATGGCAACGGCGCAGCCTGTCAATAAAAATCCCTATTTAAAGACCGCTGCCGTCGGTGTTGTAGGTGCAGGCATCGGCACCATGGCCGCTGGTGCCATGACCGGAAGCGCTGGCGCAGCAACAGCTGAAGCTGCATCTTCAACTAGCAGTTCCATATTGTCATCAAATGTAGGCGCTCAACTAGCCGATCACTTTATACGTGATAACCACGATACACTTTCAGAAGCCGTCAATGACATCACTGACACAGCCAGCGATGTTGCGGACACAGCTAGTGATACTATTGGCGATGTCATCGATTTTCTGTCGGATATTTTATAAGGGTATTGGCTAACATACCAATAATTTACAGCTTTCTGAATCACAATACTTCATCATATACCGAGAAATCTGTAATACGAAGTGCTCTGGAGGCAACCGCATCTGTCGGTCACGCCGAATCAAGGGAAGGAATTCTCAAAACCTGCTCACTCCATCAAAGAGCTGAAGCCAGCATCAATAAAACAGGAGATGTTATTTTATGTTAAATATAATAGTTAGTACAATTATCGGGTTCCTTGCCGTTAGATGGATTTCAAAACATTTTACTATTTTCAGTTTTAACGGATGTTCAGGTATAATAATATGGTATTTTGGTGCATGGCTGTTTGTCACTTTATTATGCAGTACCATTTTAAGAAAGATTTTCGGTTAAATTATTTTTCTATATAACGTATTATTAAGTTTTCTATTTTTAATATTTATTAAATTTAATTATTTTAATTTTAAAGACGTTTAGAAAGGTGATGCGCAATGTTCAATGATGATATGGTAGCTGATAATTTTGCAAACATATTTAACAAATCTGGAGAATTTGGTAAGGATGTATATCTAATCGGTCTCGATAAAATAACAAGTAAAATAAAAAATAATTTAGTTAATAAATATCTAAAGTATGAAGATGAGTATCCTTTATTAGCATTTGACTGCTTCGAAAATCAACTAGAATACGGTTTAGTTATTACCACTCAAAGAATAGTCTGGTCAAATAAATATGATAATGTTGATAGTAATGATGTGCCACTAGAAGATATCGAGCATATCGATTTTGAAAAATCCTTCTTAATAAAATACATGCGGATTATTGATGTGATTGGAAATAAATCAGAAAAATTACCTCTTTCTCCTGCTATGGATAATCCAGAAAAATTTGTTCATTATCTCAACCAATTTATAAAAAACATAGATAATGCTTCTTATAATGAAAATGATGATGATGACACAGATCTGTCAGATGAAAATGATGATGATGATACAGATTCATCAGATGAAACTAATAATTATAATAACGAAAGCTATAATGATAATAATTATTCAGAGAAATCCTTTGAAAAAAAATCTCAAAAATTTTGTACGAAGCCTAAGCAAATCATATCGTTTTGATAGCGATGTATATTTTAGTTATAACGGATCTAAAAGTGAGTCTAAGATAAATTCTGCTATTGCTTATTATGCAGATATTGATTCAGATGAGTATCCTATTTTCTGTTATGATTCTACTATGTCTGGAGATGCCAGTGATGGTGTTTTAGGTTCAACAAAAGGAATTTATATACATAATTACCAAGAAGAACCTCATTTCATTTCTTATGATGATTTTGATGAAAGTGACATAGAATACAGCACAGGTTTTTTCTCAAAAAAAATAAAAATTGCTGGTGAAACCATTGATGCTGCTGGCATGTCAACTGATCATTTAAAAATGTTATGCGCAGTAATTTTAGAATGTCAACACATATTCAGTCGATGAATTTACAAACAGTAGCTTACAGCTTTTTAAAGCACAATAAAATCGCATAGCCTCTAGATGGTGCATAATGAAATCGCCAAAAACCACCAACAACCAAGAGAAAGGCTATTCGAGGACTTTATTATAGATCGAGGAATATGTAATTAGTAGACTCCTGACGATTTTTTCGTAAGCGCTAAATCACCCAGTGATAATCTGCCAGCTTGATGGTTTACCTTTTCGCCGTCGCTGAGATGCATATCATTCAATCTCCACCGCATGAGCAGTGGAGATTGAATGATTCATTTTTAGATTCGAGTTACACATTTCGCGTTTCTCACGTGAGACTATTATCTCACAGCGGAGGGAGAGAGAAGATACACCAGATTATTTACCGCTTACAATGCATCAAAAGACCTGCGCAAAATCGAGCAGGTCTTTTGATGTACCATCATACTCTTTTTGCAAGCGGTTCATCGCGCGGTGTATTAATCGCCTGCTATGATAGCTCACCTTTTCATCGTCGCTAAGATGCATATCCAAAAAGCTCCGCTGCGTGAGCAGTGGAGCTTTTTGGATGGTTTATTTGCAGTTTTGCTGGATGGTCTCGTTCCATGGCAGGACGTCGTCGAGGGGCTCTGGATG
>CAMGAZ010000172.1 GCA_946008205.1 uncultured Clostridium sp.
CTTGAAAATCAAAATATATGAAGCATATACAATCAATCCGTTTTTTATTAGAATATTAACATACGCCATCTCTACACTAGATTGCCATCCAAGGAATTGTCTCATATTAGTTGTATAGCTGAAACCTGTATTTGCATAAGCAATATCCGAAACACCAAAGAACAGATTTCTTAAATCTTGCAACAAATAATCCACAAGATTGCTCAAGCCACGCATACGATACGCATAAGTATACACATTAATTAAAATATTATTATATATATATACGCCTATTAAGCAGGCAATGATTCCAGCAAGGAAAACAAATATTCTTTTTTGATTTTTTTTTAACTTCAGAATTTTATCAAAATTTATCAGCAAAATCCAAATCATGCTAAGCACGAGTGCGCCTTTTGAGCCACTAAGAACAATCAGCAAAAGGAAGAGTGCCAAAACGGTTCTTTCTTTATGGCCGAGTCTTCCGTTTCTCATATAGTATATATAGTTAAGAACAAACAAAAGGAGCCATATTCCACCACAATAGTTTTTCACCTGAAATCCAGACACATATAGTATTCCTACAATCGATTCATCTGATCCAAGTGAGAATCCTAATGTCCCGGTGATTAAGCCAATGAATGCAGAAAAAACAGCACCCCAAAAAATAGCATTAGCAGCAATTTTAATTCTCTTATTTGTAGACAAGATACTTTGCGACATCAATGCAAACGACATCAACGCGAATGAAGTCATCGCAATCATATAACAAGCTTTTGTCGGTGTCCCTTTTATAAATGCACCAATTGACGACAATGATGTCAAGAAGAGTACTTTGATTGTTTCTGTTACGCTTACATGATGTTCCTTACTTGGCCAGTAACATAAAATCAATAATACTGCTATCCCTAAATACTCAATTAAGTCTCCGAATTTTGCACCTAAATATTTTCCGTTTCCAATTGTAATCAGAAAGAATCCCAGAAAAGGCAAAATATCCCTCTTTTTAATTTTCATTTTCTAACATTTTCTCCTTCGATAGTATCGCCTTCACGAATTACCTTTCGATAGTCAGCCATTCCCGAAATATAACACGAAAAGAGTTCTGCTGCATATTTGCAGCTTCCCATGCATTCTTTCTATTTTGTGGATTCTTTTGCACCATTTCAAATCATCGCACTCGTCTTTTATAGTCAAGTGCACCAGCACGATACCATAAAAACAACTCTTTGGCTTTATTTATACCTCCAAGTTTTTTTACACTATTTTTTAATGATAGGGCAATGATTGCTAATGGCCACAAATGGGGATAGATTGCCGCAACCAAAGCACCCTTGTTATAGAAATATTTTTCATTATACCCATCAAACCATGTTGATTCGCTCATATCGACCGTTGCAATCTGTATATCTGATTTATAAATACGAAAGCCTTTATTTAGCATATCTTTAAGTAATATAGTATCTTCACCACAATTATAAACTCCACCGGACCCAAACGTCGCATTAAACCAAATATTAGATGCAAGAAGTTTGTCCCGTCGTACAACAATTTCAACAGAAGAGAACTCTTTGTATTCCAGTTTTCCTAAGCGTCCAGATCTTTTTATACTAATATTGTGTTCTTGGCCATTAACCGGTTTTACATAAAAAACAATGGCATCAGCATCTTTATGTTTATCGAATTCGTGAATAATGTCTTCAACATATGTATTTGAATAAATCATATCATCATCTGCGATGCAAAGAAATTCACTTGAAGATTTTATCAATGCAGTATTTCTACTTCTTGACAAGCCTCTATCTTGAACAGAATACACCTCCACCTGATTACCGTTAGAATCGAAAGCGTCATATCCATAAGTATCACATTGATTAATCACTATGGTATCAGAATGTATGTTCATCTTTTTGATTAGGTTCTTGCAATCATGCTGATGCATCGTAGCAATAAGTACTTGTATTTTTCCCATATAATTTTCTCCTGATAGTTTTAGCAATTAGATTAAGAACATCTGCCGCTCTATCTCCAAATAATGAAGTTTGTTGAAGTCCAAACAGTTGTAACGCACATTCGACTTAAATGGATTTAAATTTTTCTGTTGTAAATAGATTTCACTAAGTACCTGCTCAGTCATATCTCCAAAAAAAGGACCCACGCCATATTGATACGCATAGGCGTCACTGTCTAGCAAATTATATTCCAGAATAATCGGATTTCCATTCTGTGATATTGATACATCCCAATATATGATTCCGAAGTGAGCGAGCTTATAATGTGTTTGTTTTAGCAGCAGTATCACTTCGTCCCAATTTGGAATACTTGTATTCTCTGCTATTGGTGATACATAGTTTTTATCTACATACATATCCGTTGTTGATTTATCGAATATATAAAATTCATTTTGGATTATTCCATCTTTATTTATTAAAACCCATCTACCACCAGCAGCCGAATTATCCAATCTAGCACCTGCACCGCCAAATCTTAGCTCACCGTAAATAAAATGGACTTTTCCTTTATATAAAAAAGTGATGATTCTCATTGTATTTACAGATGTCTTATTAAAACTCTCAATTAACGGATGTTGCTTAATAATTTTTTGAATCAAGAAGTTTCTGTCATATAACTCTATAATTTTCTCAATGTCATTTGCTTCTATATACTCAGATATAAATTTGATTCCCCTTCCTCCGCTCGTCCCCATCGATGCCTTACAAATGACTTCCCCTTCAGAATTTATAAGCTGGGAAGCTTCTACACAATCAATAGGAAGATAGTTCTCATCCAATAACTGTCCATTAATACAATGAACAATTGTCTCCGGTGAATGATTCTTTCCAACGATCATCTCTTAATAGTTTTTATCCTGAATAGCTTTTTCCAATAATACATTATTAAAATGCGGTTCTATATCTGCATGCCAAAGTTCTTCCGGAATTAGTCTCTTGTCTAATTTTCCTTTCGACTTAAACCACTTATATTCGTGAACACATCCTGTTATTTTTTTATACTTGCTCCAGTATTCTACTACTTCCGCTTTTTCATGCTTCGTCAAATCAGGAAGTTTCTTTGTTCTTTTTATTGATAGAATATGATACACTGTTCCATTGACAAAACAATATATCCACAAGTATATTCTGTTAACAATTTCAAATAATCGATTTTTCATATGATTTCCCTATTTGCATTATTTTGTTGAATACTAATTGCATCGCGTTTTCAGGCTAAATATTTTTCTTTATAGAATCCCAATATGGGATTTTTAATTTTTGTCCAAACATCAAATCGGTCTCATATTTTATATCTGGATCAAATCCGGAATTAGGTGATAGTGTAATCTCTCCAAAATAAATTTTTCCTCCAATGTTGTACAAATCTATTCTTGCAAACAAAAAATCTCTCGACAGCTTCTTTGCAATTTCAACCATTTCGTCTAGATTTTCAGGTTTAGGAATATTTGTGTTTTGTAAATCCTCATCGCCTTTGTTTAACGGCTGAAATATCCACTCCTGATCAAAGAACAAATACGATGCCCTATGAGTGTTTTTGCTAAATCTATCTCTACACACTAAAATGACATCTGGTACGCCATTAAAGCAATAGATTTTATAATCCATCGGAACTTTGCCAGTATCAGAAATAAATTTCTCGCAGAGGATCATCGGCTTAATGTTTCTATATTGGTACTCGCGGCCAATATAAAAGAAATTACTTTTCAGCGATTTTTCTATCTTAGCTTTTGCTTCACTGTGGTTCAATTTGTCTTTGTCTGTGCAGACCACTAATCCACCAGAATCATGGTTGCACTTCAAGACAAATTGCTTAGGGAGCGAGGAAAAATCGATATCGTCATATTTCTCCCAACTACCCAATAACGGAATTAAGTATTCCTCTCCTATTTTTTCTTTCACATAATCCCGTACCAGCAGCTTATCAGACACTATTGACTGTAATGGGAATCTATAGTTAAATTTCATCCACTGAAGTTTTTCATTTAATGTTGTCGGATTATCTGTATCTAGTTTTCTTCCAACTCTTAACCGATAATAAAGCTTAATATAGCTTTTATCCGGCAGAAACCTTAGACTCTTTTTTACAAGAGTCATGATTTTTTCTCTATTCATGTTCAAATTCCTTTTATATATTCTTCAATGCTGCTTATAATATTAAATGTATTTGATTTATAGCTGTTATAGCTTGTTCTACGTA
>CAMGAZ010000173.1 GCA_946008205.1 uncultured Clostridium sp.
GTCTACTTACAGCTTCAATTTTGTTTTCTTCTATTTCTTTTTCATATATTGAAGGAACTAGCTCGTTGAAAGCATCTTCATAGAATATTTCATCTCCATACATTCTTTCAACAATATTAAATGGTGCCTTTCCTTTTCTAAAACCTGGAATATTAAAATATTTCGAGCTTTTATTAAACACCTTCATTATTGCTTCGTCAAATTTCTTTGCTTCAATTTTAAACTCTAGTTTTAATTCGTTTTTGTTTTCTGTCTTTTCTATTTTTATACTCATTTAATTCAAATCCTTTCTAGTTTTTCAATAAATTGCTAGTTTATTATACCACAAATTCCATATATTGCAAGCACTTTTTAGATATTGTCGGTCTTTTTTATACTATTTTTACTAGTTTAAATCCCGTATGGTCACAACTTACCATTTTATATTCTATATTGTTGTGTGTCCCTTCTATTACATTCGTCTGGGACTTCCCATGCAAATGTCCATATATGCAACATTTAACGTTGTATTTTTCTAAGAGTTCAGTAAACTCATTATTTTTATTGTCTTTTAATATTGGCGGATAATGCATGCACACTATTATATCTTTGTTTTCTCCAAAATTTCTGATACCATCTTTAATAGAATTTTCTAATCTAATTATTTCCCTTTTCTTTATTTTTTCATCTTCTTTTGTCTCAGGAATTAAATTCCATCCTCTTGTCCCCGTAATTATAACATTTTCAAATTCATAACTATTATTATAAATGAAATCTATATTTTCCATATTATTCTGTTTTAAGAAGCTTCTCATACTTTTTAATGTTGTCCACCAGTAATCGTGATTCCCTTTTAGTAACAACTTCTTGCCCGGCAGATTGGATATAAATTCAAAATCTTTATATGTTCTATCTAGTTTCATCTCCCAAGAAAAGTCTCCTGGTAGTATAATCAAATCGTCACTTGCAACTTTACTTATCCAATCTTCTCTAATTTTTTCTTCATATTTATCCCAGCCGAATATATCCATTGGCTTATCTGTATTAAATGATAAATGTAAATCTGATATCGCATATATTGCCATCGCTAAGCTCCCCTAACTAAGAGTTAAATTTGGTATTGCATTCAACTCTAAACTTGATTTATTTCCACTTAAAAATTCATAATATCCTGCTGAAGCAATCATCGCACCATTATCTGTACATAATTTTAATTCTGGGTAATATATTTTTAAGTCATTTTCTTTCTCTAATTCATCAAACTTTTTTCTTATATATGTATTTGCAGATACACCCCCTGCTAATACAATTTTCTTTATTCCTGTGGTTCTCACAGCTTCTTTCACATGAGCAACTAGTATCTTGGCAACAGTATCTTCAAAACTTGCTGCTAAGTCTGCTTTATTTATATCTGGATTCTTATGATGCAAGTTAATAACAGCTGTTTTTATGCCACTAAAACTAAAATTCAAATTATCAAAGTGTGTTTGCGGCAATTCTATGTTAGGTTGTCCCTCTAATGCTAGCTTGTCTATTTTAGGTCCTCCTGGATATCCTAACCCTATTACTCTTGCTACTTTGTCAAAAGCTTCGCCAATAGCGTCGTCTCTTGTTTTTCCTAGTACTTCAAATGTATTATAGTCTTTTACTAATATTATCTGTGTATTGCCACCAGACATCATCATACATAAAAAGGGTGGTTCTAATTGTGGATGAGTAATGTAATTAGCGGCAATATGCCCCTTTATATGGTTAACCCCTATTAATGGTTTGCTAAGCGCATAGCTTAATGCTTTAGCATAAGATACCCCCACAAGTAAGGCTCCTACTAGTCCTGGGCCATACGTACAAGCTATTGCATCAATATCATTAATATTAACCTTTGCATCATCAATAGCCTTTTTCATAACATTTGAAATAGCTTCCACATGATTTCTTGAAGCTATTTCTGGAACTACTCCTCCAAATTTTTCGTGTATACTTATCTGTGTATCTATTACATTTGATAGCACTTCTCTTCCATTTCTTACAATAGATACAGATGTCTCATCACAACTCGATTCGATACCGCATTATTAATATATTTTTCATTGTTCTCTCTTTCTAAAATTATAATTTAAATATTCCAAACATTGCTGAAACTAATGAATATATCCCTCTGTATACAACATTAATTACAGGTGATATTATATAACTAATTAAGTTTGTAACCCATAGTACGACAAAAATTATGTAAAATATTTGTCTATGTTCCATAAACCACGTTTTAGCATCATATGGCAAAAAGTGCATTAATACTTTTGAGCCATCTAAAGGTGGTAATGGTACTAAATTAAATACTCCTAAACCTATATTAACGCTGATTGCCATTTGCAATGTTAATACCACTAATACTCCAATTTGTGATATAACAAAAGTTGGTGCAAAAGCATTTATAGCAAAAAGTACTATTGTAAGTATTATCGCTATTAATATATTCATTACAGGCCCTGCCAATGCCACTATTGCTTCCTGTGCAGACATAGACCTTTTTCTATTAAAATTAGTAGGGTTTATTTCTACAGGTTTTCCCCATCCAAAATGTACAAATATTAACATAAAGAATCCAATTGGATCTATATGAGATAGTGGATTTAAATTCAATCTTCCTTGGCGTCTCGGTGTATCATCTCCTAATTTATCAGCTGCAAAAGCATGTGCAAATTCATGAAACGTTATAGCCACTATTACTCCTGGTAGCGTAAGTAGCAATGCTAATAGTTGCATAGGATTTTGAGCATATTGTATTACTGTACTTACCGCTAGAACAGCTATAATTATATATATAATTCTTCTATCTATATTCATACTTGTAACCTCTCTGTCTTAATGTTTATATTATATAATATAAAAACAAATCTGTAAATATTTTTTGCTCTATTTATGTACACTTCCCTTAAATTAGGCTACACTTTTACTTCTTAATTCCTTTGCATGTGATATGGATATATCCGTTATTTCTCCTGAGGCAATTCTTGCTATTTCCTCAATAGTTTCTTTTTCACTTAATAATTTTACTTTTGTATTTGTTTTATTATTTTCTACCTCTTTATATATGTAATAATTGTGTTCCCCTTTAGCTGCTATGGATGCTAAATGTGTTATGATTATAACTTGATGTTTTTGTGCTATTTTTCTTAATTTCATTCCAACCGAATTTGCTGCTTTCCCGCTAATTCCAGTATCAATCTCATCAAATATTAGTACAGGTACTTCGTCAACATCAGATAATACTGTTTTAATTGCAAGCATTATTCTTGACATTTCTCCTCCTGATGCTATTTTACTTAAGCTTTTTTCATCTTCTCCTAGGTTTGTAGTAATCACAAATTCAACATAACTTTTGCCGTTACTAGTAAATTTTTCATCTTCTATTACTTTAGCATTGAATCGTGAATTTTTCATTTCTAGTTCTGCAAGTTCTTTATTTATTTTTTCATTTAATATTAATGAATAATCTTTTCTCATCTTAGTTGTTATGCAACAAATCTTATTCATTTCAGTCTCAATCTTCGTTATTTTATCTTTTATTTTCTTGTTTTCTTCATCAATATTTTCTATTCTATTAATCTCGATTTCTAGTTTTTCTTTATACTTTAAAATATCTTCTATTGTATTTCCATACTTTCTCTTTAAAGAATATATCTCATCCAATCTCTCTTCAATTTCATTTCTCTCTTCTTCATTAAAATACACATCCTCTTTCATATTGCATATATCTCTTGATAATTCTTGCACTTCATAATATATATTTTTTAACTCTATAAGTTTTTTGTTATACTTCTCATCAACTGTCTCTATTTTTTCCAGTGACCTTATAGAATCATTTACGATATCAATAACTTCACCTTCTAGATTGTTGCTTACATTGTTTAACGCTTCAGCTACTTTTTCCGAATTCATTATCGTTCTTCTTTTTTTGTCTAGTTCCTCATCTTCTCCTAGCTTTAGTTTCGCCATTTCTATCTCATTATATTGGTATTTTAACAAATCTAATCTGCGTTGTTTCTCTATTTCATCGCCATAGTTTTCTTTTAATACAGATTCAAGGTTAATGTATTCATTATATAAATTTAAATATTTTTCATTTTCTTCAAGAATCTCTTTTCCTATAAATTTATCAAGATTTTTAGTATTAAATTATAAATAC
>CAMGAZ010000174.1 GCA_946008205.1 uncultured Clostridium sp.
GTTTTATCAGTACGATAAAGCAATTTTTTAAAATCCTCATTATCTAAAAGTTTATTAATTATTAAACGATAATCTTTTTCCAAAGATAAGAAACTAGAGTTAGGCTTTTCATAATGTACTCTTTTCATATCTTTAAACTCCTTTTTCTCTAAAACAATGATTCTACCACAATCATTTTTTCATAAGTCGCGCCTTCCACTGTATACACCAATGTAAAATTGCCACTTACTACATCATTCCAAACTAATTTTACACGTTGGTCTGCAAGAGGAACTAAAGTAATAGGACGTTTCTCTTTAATTGACCACGCGCCGCCAGCAAGACCGGCGCCATATACATAAGATTTTTTAGGTTGAATAATGCCTTCTCCTTCTATGATATGTTCCCCAGATTTCTCTTCTCTTGCAGGCTTTATTATAAATGCATCTGCAAGGGCTTCATCTGGCTTATCCTTATCAATATCTTTATAATATTCAAGGGCAGTTATCTGTAATATACCCTCGATACTAATACTATCAACTACTTGGATTTCCCAAGCCATATCATTGAAAAGAAAGCGTGCATATCTCTTAAAAAATTTTTTAGTATCTGGATTGTTTGGAATTAATATATCTAAAGACCAGTTTGGTGTATCCATACTAATTCCTGACTTTTGCAGATAATTAATCTTCGTTTCTACTGGACCTTGGATATAACACCATGAAGATTTTTTTTCTTTACCATCTACCCAAAAAAGCTGCCATTTACAGCGTCTAATTTCTGCTTTAAAAAAAGAATCTTCGGTAGAATGTGGTAAATATACTATCCATTTTGTATCTGTATTGAGCCATTCAAAGATATCTCCCGGCATAAATTTAGAAGCAAAATCTATAGAAAGTATTTTATCATCATAATCTTCTTTTTCTTTATCTGGGTTTATAAGCGCGCGCCACTGCACGTCTTCACCCATTTTTCTAACATCCTCAGCTTGATGACTATATTTCAAAGTTTTAAGGAATGTTTTATACTTATCTTGTATCATTCTATGCTCTTGGTCACCGCCTTGCCAATCGAGCCTTTTCTTCATTAAATCTAAATTATTCATGGTACAAGTCGTTGAACATTGTAATACTCTCAAACACATTACGTCTATAAGGTTCAAAATGCTTAATAATCCTCATTCCTTCTAACTTAGATAAAAGTGTGAGAAAGTTTACCTGCCCTTTAAAAATTTCATTAAGTCCTGCTATTTCAATGATTATACTATTTAATTGTTTTTCCCAATCAGCGTTCTCTTCCCAAAGTGGAATCAATTTCCATATTTGATTAGTCATACGTTTGCGACTTTCGTCAAGGTTACAATCAAAACCATATTTAGTCGTCACGTAACGCACTCTTTTCTATAAGAACTGACCAATTTGATTCCATACTGCCATCTTTTTCTTTTCTGCGGCGGCGCCTGTAAAGACGCTGCATATGGCGTTCTTCGGTCGAAATATTATCTTTAAGGGAAATTAACTTAGCTAAATGGTTCGCTTGGCTCGTCATCTTAAAATCAGCGTTCGAGTACTTCATACGAGTATTCTCAATGCTAGTTATTTGACGCTGAACCCAAGCGCGCATCATTAAAATCGCAAGAATATTTATTTCCTCTTGAGTTAAATCGGCGGTGAACCCATTTTCATCGTAATCATAAATTGCGAATCGAGGAAATTCAAAATAAGGAATTGCGTCAGCTAAAATATTTCTGCAATCCGCTATCGTTTCCTCTTTTGTCCACTCTTGATACATGTCATCAGTGATTTTTCCAAGGAAACGGTCATAAATTACATCGAAAGAAGTCATATGTCTCCTTTCTATCTATTAGTCAATAATCTCATACTTTGGTGCTGCAGTTCTGCGCCCGCCAGTAGAAGCTGCCGGTTCAACTCTACGAGTTTTTTCTTCTTCTTTTGGAGCATCTGTTTCTTCCGAAGCCTTCTTATTTAAGATAGCTCTATCAACATCAAATTTTAAGATTTCTTTAATAGCATCTCTTTTTTCAGAATCATTTAATGGAAGAGAGACAGCATAATCTTTTATCATATCTTTAATTGCCTGTGGGGCAAAATCAAGACAATCTTTAAAAGCGTCTAATGAACCTTCTCTCATAAGTTTCTTAACATCTTCCTCAGACATAGCATACTCTGGTTCAACTTCTAAGTTTACTTTAGCTAATGCGTCTTTGTCAAGAATCTGTAAATAATTCTTTAAAATTTGCTCACCACCACCAATATAAGTCAGCGCTTCAAGTTCTTCCGCTGGAATCTCTTTAATTTCATGTGGCGCAAATTCTCGTCTTATATTTCTTTTATCGCCTAATTCTGGAATAGTATAAACAGCTTTTCCATTACTACGATTTTTTACTTTTGCCATAACTTAACTCCTTTATCTCCTTTTAAAGTTGGGTGGAGAAAAATCTCCACCCAATCAATCTATATTATTCGTTTGCAAGCTTACCTGCAAGCGAAGTATCTACATAAGAGCAGATGTTGTTAGTCATCATTACTACAACACCAACCTTCTTGTAAACCTGAATATCTCTTGATCTATCATAATGAGCAAACTCGTCAACAATAGTGTTGCCCTCGAATGCAACCTTAACTGGCTTAGAATCAGTACCACCTGGAATAATCCAACAATAACCTGGGTCTATAACCTTAGTCGCATTAGTTTCATCCTCGAAAGATTGTGGAAGAATTATTACTGGAATATTACCCTTATAACGAGTAAAGTAACCATTTCTCCATACTTCATCTCTCATATTATCTGAAACCCAAGTAGTTGCAGATGGCATCATCTTAACAGCAAATTCATAAGTACAATAAATTGCAGGAGCGCCATAAGCTGAAGCAGTAGCAATCAGTCTATCAAATTCAACTTCATCAAAACCGGTTGCTGAAACTCTATTTGCAGCTGGAAGCTGTGCAATAGAAGAAGTAAGAGCCTTAGCAATTTCTCTATAAACAAGCTCATCCATACCGTCCATTACAATCTGAGTAAGCTCTGAGAAATCTACTCTGCCATCAAGGAACT
The DNA here is from genome assembly GCA_946008205.1 of uncultured Clostridium sp. Classification (GTDB taxonomy): domain Bacteria; phylum Bacillota; class Clostridia; order TANB77; family CAG-508; genus CAG-245. The sequence continues at coordinate 3,055 of CAMGAZ010000174.1, forward strand.
CTTCCAGACCTATCTGAGCAGCTCCGCCGATTGCGCTTGTCTGTACTTCAAAGTTTTCCTGACCAAGCTTGAATACTTCATAGATGCCTGCGAGTCCAACTCTAGTAATGAACTGCTTAGCTCTCATTCTACCAGTCTTATGCTTAAAGATTGGTTTAGTACCCTGCGCGAAAGTTCTAACGTCTGCGAACTGACCATACTGTTCAAGAACTCTCTTAGGAAGCAGGTCATCCATAGTCTCTTCAATAAGTGAGAAGAGCATATTCTTATTTTCTCTGTAAAGAGCATAAGTACCTACATACTCATTAAGTTCCTTTCTCAGAGTTTCGTTCATAGCCTCATAAGAGAAAGTCTGTGGCTTTCCTTCATAACTAAAATTAACAGGCGCGCTTGGTGCTGCTTTTGCTGTTGCCTTCATAAGGGCAAGTAAATCTTTATATTCCATAGCCATTTATATCTCCTCCTTTCCCTTACTGAATTCTCTGAACCTTAACTGCCGGCTGTAAATCACCGAGAGTATAAATCTTAGCTACCTGCCAAATCATACCCTCAGAAGCGCCCTCTGTCTTCTTGAGGAAACCATCTTCGCCAACTGTAAGAGTGTCACCCTTTTTAAGCTCTTCAATTTTATTCTGAACTGCATTAGTAGTGAAAATATCACCAATTTCAGTCTTAAATACTCTCGGAACCATATTAGTATTTTCTGGCATAAAAGAGTTATCAGCGCCATAAACTCTTGCAATATAATTAGACTTCTTCATTGCAAAATCAGCGTCTGTATCTCTATCATGATATACCTTTACTTCATTAAATACGAGCATCCATTCGCCCTTACCAGTAAAGTCTACAACACCCTCTGGATAATCATATTTTACAAACTGACCATTTTCAAGAACTTCAATATCGCTCTTGCATGGGAGCTGTGCATAAATTGCGCCAGTTCTCTGAGCTGAGAGATGATTAGGCTCAACCTGAGCATAACCATATGATACGCCAGCAGCCTGGCTTGAGCTTACGCCCTTTGTATTGCCGACAGTTACCTTAAATGTCTTGTCGGCATTGCTTACCATAGTAGCCATTAAAACTTCCTCCTATTATAAATTCTTCT
>CAMGAZ010000175.1 GCA_946008205.1 uncultured Clostridium sp.
GACCATCACTGTCCTATTAGATGATTCATTTTTTGTAGGCTGAAAATGTCCAACTTTTTCTTTGTAATTCCACGATTTATTAATAATTATACTTTGTTTTTCAAAATCAAAATCTTCTGGAGTAAGTGCCAATGCTTCTGCAAATCTTAAACCTGTCTTTGCAATTAAGAAAAAGAACCAATCCCAATTTAACTCCGCTTTTAAATCAAATGATCTTAATAAAGTTTGCAGTTCATAAAGATTTAAAAACTTTATTTTCTTTGAACTAGGTTCACATCCTTTAATAATAGCTCTTCTTGCGGGATCAGTTTTTAAGAGGCCATCATCTACTGCATCGAATAAACTTGCTTTAAGATGATGATGAAAATCTAGAGTAGTATTCTTTTCATGATCTTTTGCATATAAATTTAAAATTCGTTGATAACTCTGTCGAGTTAATTCATTCATATGTAAATTAGGCGCCAATTCTTGCAATTTACGCTGAACTAAATAGTATTTATTAAGCGTAACAGGACGAACAGCATTATCCTTATACAAATGAATCCAATCTAAATAATATTTATAAAACAACTTGGTACTATATTTTCGTGACATATAAAAACCTCCTTAAACTTTAGTCACTCTGATATTGTTTAAGAAGATTTTATTATTATGCAAGATTAAATGAACATATTTTGAAGAAGGAATCGTTTGGATTTTTGTAAATATTTAAGTTTTTTTTGTTGAAAATAAATCTGTTCATCAATTTTAAAAATTAATGAGCTTATTTTCTTTTGCTCAGCCAGCGCTGGTATATGAGCTTTTAAACTTTCTAATTTAGAAAAATACATGTAAGTGCGTGATCCACCTTGTTTCTGAAGTAAGGCATATTTTTTTATATCAACGCTATGATTTAAATAATAAAGAAGCCACTGAGAATCTATTTCACTTGTTGTAGTAAAAACAGGATATAAAGTACTTACAATTCCATAATCACATATAGTATTAATATTAAAATGAAAAATTAAATCATCTGACATGTGTCGATATGTAAAATAATTTCGAGGTACTATATTGTATCCAATATTATTTTTTGAAGCTATTTGATTCCCGTCATAATAATCTTTTTGAAAAAACAATCCTTGTCTTGACGAGGTTAAAACAGGGTATTGATTATTCACCGTCGTCTTTTTATTATATTTAATTAAAAATGGTTTTAATCTTTTTTGGTTCCAATTCTCTGAAAATGTATTAAATCTTATCGTAGGTACTCTTTTCGTATCGGTGAATATTTTTTGTAAAACTGCTTTTTTTGAAGCTTTCAACAGTTCTAATTTTCGTTGCTGAAGAACTTGTAATCTATTTAAATGATTAAAAATATGAATAATTTTTTGAGCTTCAGAATTATGCTTAGGAAGTGTTACTTTAAAAGTCTTCATATCGGAAGCTAATAAATGATAAACAGTATTACCTATTTTTAACTTATCTATTTTTGAAATTGCAACGTCTGACTGAAAATAACTATTTAAAAAATTTGAAATATACTCATTTTTCGGTTTTCTAAACATGATTAAGGCGTGTGCTGCACAATTATTATATTTTTGTGTAATAACTGAGGTTTGACCAACATCTCCAGATTGAACCATAACCAAATCATTTGTATGAAGCCATTTATCTCTTTGCTTAATATAAAATACATCATTAATAAATTTTTGATCTTTTAGATTGATTCTTCCGTCTTTAATATTATTAGATTCAAGATAAAAATGACCATGATTAGTAAAAAACGGAGTTGCTTTACCTACAAATGCATTGCCTATTTTGTTATATAAATTTTCTAAGCTATGTTGCTCCCAAACGAAAAACGTAAATAAAAGTAATGCAATTCCAAATTTAAATGAGATAATTTAACTATAAGCAATATTAAAAATAAGGAGTATCAAATTCGTGGAACAAGAGAATGTACTCGAACAAAATTTAATTGACCAACTTACTCATGGAGAATCACAATGGACTCTTCGTGATGATATAAAAAATGAAGATGATCTCTGGAATAACTTCTTTGAAATTTTATCTCGCTCAAACAAAGATGTTTTAAAGGATGTTCCATTAACTGACAATGAAAAAGCGATTATTAAATCTAAAATAATTCATCCAACTTTCTATAAATCTGCAGAATGGCTTGCAGGAGTTAATGGGGAAGTCAGATTACAAATTCAAAGAGATAATACTAAATTAGGTACTGCTGACTTTGTAGTGATTAACAATAATAATATTGCTGGTGGTAATTCAGTCTATGAAGTAGTGCATCAAATTCAATTTCATAAACGCAGAGAAGTAGATCGTAATCGTCGTGGGGATGTAACTCTTTTAATCAATGGTTTACCGATGATTCATATTGAATTGAAGAATAGAGCACATTCACCTAAAGAAGCTTTCAATCAGATTCAAAAGTATATTGATGAGCAGATGTTTAATGGAATATTCTCAACTCTTCAATTCTTTGTCGTAACTAACGGAAGTTATACCCAATACATTGCTGCTGGACAACAATTAAAAGAGAAGTTTTTAACTACTTGGGTAGATAAAGAAAATAAGCCTGTGCAAAATTATCTTGAATTTGCTAAAGACGTACTGTCTATTCCTGCAGCTCATAATATGGTGGCTAACTATATTGCTTTAGATAGCACACAACACAGTATTATTGTGTTACGTCCATATCAAATTCATGCAATTCAAGCCATTTTTGATGCATCATACGGGAAAGATAATAAGGATCAACCACATTCTGGTTTTGTTTGGCATACAACAGGTTCTGGTAAGACTTTAACTTCTTATAAGGTTGCACATAATTTACTTAAAATCCCATCAATTCAAAAAACGATATTCCTAATTGATCGTAATGATTTAGATACCCAAACTACTCAAGCATTTGAGACTTATGCTCAGAACGACTCAATTGACGTTGAGGGTACTGAAAATAGTTATTCTCTTGCCCGTAAATTAGTAAGTTCGGATAAAAGGGTTATTGTTACTACTAGACAAAAAATGCAGGCATTGTTCAAGCGAATTGCTCAGGATCAAGAACAAAAACGTCTATACCGTAAGTTAAAAGATGTAAAATTAGCCTTTATCGTTGATGAGTGTCACCGTGCAGTTTCTCCTGATCAAAAGAATGAAATAGATGCATTTTTTACTAAAAATCCACCTTTATGGTATGGCTTTACTGGTACTCCTATTTTTGCAGAAAATGCTCGTGAGGCTAAGGGAAAGAATGCTCGAACTACTGAACAACAATATGGAAAATGCTTGCATAAATATACCATTAAGGATGCTATCAGAGATAAAGCTGTACTTGGTTTTCAAGTAGAGGAGGAAAGTAATGTGTCAGAGGATGCTGACGAATCAGATACTGATGCTAGAAATAAGGAATATGCATCCCTCTCTCACATGAAGGCAGTAGTAAAAAGAATTCTAAATAATTCATATCGCAAATTAGGTATTTATAACAAAGATAATCGTGGTTACACCTACGATGCCATTTTTACTACGAGTTCTATTAAACAAGCTCAAAAATATTATCGAATCTTTAGGGATGTAATTAATGATAAAGATCCAGATATTAAAATTCCTAATCGAATCAAGAAAGTATTGCCAGATTTTCCTAAAATAGCAATTACATACTCGATTGGCGAAAATGGTGATGGCGATGAGGCTAACCAAAATGAGATGAAGCAATCTTTAGAAGATTACAATAAGATGTTTAATACTCATTATTCTATGGCTGAGTTAGGCGCATATAACACAAACGTGAATGATCGTTTAGCTCGTAAAAAAGATGAGTTTAAGCCACGTTCTCAACAATTAGATATTGTCATAGTAGTTGATCGTCTGTTGACTGGTTTTGACGCACCATGTTTATCAACTTTATTCTTAGATCGTGCACCGATGCCTTATAAAGATTTAATTCAAGCATTTTCGAGAACTAACCGTATCTTCGATAGAGATAAAAGATATGGACAAATAGTTACTTATCAATATCCTAAGAAATATAAAGAAAGTATCAATGGTGCCTTAATGCTTTATACCGAAGGTAGTGAAA
>CAMGAZ010000176.1 GCA_946008205.1 uncultured Clostridium sp.
AATTTGCGATTGTTACAACTTTTGACGGTGCATATTGCGACAAAGATTAAATATCGAATAATGAGTAAAACCTCGACGATTGATTTCGTCGAGGCTTTTTATGTATATATGTTATTCGCTTTTGCTTACTGTGAACTTGAAGTACGCATTGTCGCTGTATCACGTGCCGGGCGTAAACTTTCCGCCTATGCACCCTTGGTGCCGCTGTTGATTTTGAAATTGGTAAGTCTCTTGAAGCAAAAGCGAAAAATTATAAAGTTATGGACTTGCAAATAGGTAAAATGTATAGTAAACTTGAAGGTAGTAAAGTTCAAGACACATAAGTCTTTGTAGGAAAATGTAGTAAGGTAGAGTATAGAAAGGCTTACAAATATGCAGAAAAATACGGATACAAAATCCATACAAGATGATGATTTGGATTTTATGCTTGATGAGTTTATAGGATATGAAAAATTTCATAAAATAATTAAACAGTTAATAGATGAATGCGAGGAAGAGAAAAAGGATGATGAGCAATGAAAATAGATACAGTTATATTTAGAATATTAAAGTATCTTTACGAAACAGGCGATGAGGCTATAGAACAAGCATATAGAATATGTGAGGAGGTTTTTTATGAAGCAGAAAAATACGGATACAAAGTCTATACAAGACGATTTTGACGATGATTTGAATATCGAACTTGATGAACCGTTAAGTTATGAGAGGTTTCATCTGTTATTAGAACATGCAAAACAAATTAACAATCAAGAAAATGATGATGAACAGTGAAGATAGATTCAGTTATACTTGGAATATTAAAGTATTTGTACGAAACAAGCGACGAGGCTATGCCGTCAATGGAACCGATTAAGTCTGAGACTTCTTAGCAAAATTACATCGGAGTAATTTTGCTATAATTCTTTGTGAGGGTTCAAGTCCAATACATAAAAGAGAGCGGCAACCCAAAGGTTGTCGCTCTCTTTTGGTTTTGAAGAAGGGACTTGAACCCTCATGAATTTGCATTCACTAGAACCTGATGCTAGCGTTACCTTGGTGTACCATTTTTATTTTTTTAATAACGTCATATTTTTCTATAAAAAATCGAATGAGTTTTGATAAAGTCTTTGAAGCATTATTTATTGCGAGTTTATGATGTGTGTCATCTTTTGCAGTGTTTGCTTTATCAGAAATTCCTCTAATTGTATAAACACCATATTTTGTTTTGTTTCGAGAGTAATCATCATTATAAATTCCTGCTGATTCTATTTCAATACAAGCTGCAGATTTATCGTTTACAGCAAGAATACCTCTAAGATATTCGCTATCTTCACACGCAATTACTGTGTTGTCGGATAAAGCTTGGTCGTTATATACAGAAAAAGTATTATTGTTTGAAAATTCACTTGTAAAAATCTGTAATAAACCTTTATGATGTGCTTGAATTTTATAAGCGTCACCACGTACCTGTAGTTTATCATTCAATGAGTTTTTTAATGTTGCATTAATAATCGTAAATGGAATAAAAACATATCTCATTTATAATTGTAATAGGAAGAAAAGAAATATGTAATACAGTTTTATCTTTTTTCTTTCTCTTATGTAACTTCGTATTTTAATAGAACAGGATTTAGAGGATAATTCAAATATCGACAGTATTAATTTTTCTATTTCATTAGAAGGGAAAAATGAAATAGAATTACACGTTGATTCTACAGAGCTTTCAGGTTTTATTTGCAAAACTGTTGATTTAGTGATTGGTGTAATATTTACGGGAAGCCAATGGTTATTAAAAAGTACATCTAACTGCTTCTTATCTATTTTAATATCCTCATATAAAGGGAAATCAATATCGTATGGTTTTGGTGTCATGGATAACGCTTTAACAATATCAAAGCAAGTACGCATACATTTTTCATTTGTTTGATAGTTGGGAGGTTTTATTAAAAATGACATAGGCTTTCCAAGTTTATCAAATAACACATTTCCTTTACTGTCTGTACGCACTAACATCTCATAGGGATATTTTTTAGAAAGGTCAGTTTCAGTACGCTTATACCATTCACTATTAACAGATAAAACATATACCTTGATTTTTTTCGGATCTACTATTGAAAGTAATTTATCGATGGTTTTTCGTATGGTTGTGCCAGAAACCAACGCATCGTCTATTATTGTTACTGATTTTCCTTTTAACTATTGTAAATTTGTATCCAAATTTCTATCTGTCACAATTATCCCATGCTTGACTCGTTGCCTCATAAAAACGCCCTAATAAAATGAATATAAAACGACTATTATATATCAAATAAATAGCAATTTGTAAAGAATAAATGCAAAACTGCACATTTTTTCGACAAAAATGTATTATATTTAATAAAATAATATAGAATATTACAGATTTACCTTATAAATATATAGTGTCGAAAAATGTAAAAAGTAACAAAAATTTTTGAGAAAATTTTTTTGATAACTCAATATTATCTATAACTAAAAAGAAGAAACAACATTAAATTACACATCACTTTAATGTTGTTTCTTCTTATTCTATTTAATTTTTAACCACATTGCCGGCCGAACAGCAAGTGAATCATATGATTTGAATCCTTCATGTGATATATAACCTGCTCCCGTAACAGCTGACATATAATAATTATTCATTCCAGGATCTCTTAACCACCAAGCGCAATATAGATCTTCGGGAGTTTTGTAGTTATTTGATTTTTCTTCATTATAATTTCTATCGTGGTCTTTTGTAAAATAGTGTACATTCTTCCCATGTAACTTTATCGTCTTCCCACGCATTATCATCAAATTGCTTAAAACCAATTGAGTTTTCTGAAATAACAAGGATTTTATCAGATTCTTTTGCAAGGATTCTCCAACTGAATCCATATCCAAATTCAATTATGTCTCCCACAGAATTAGATGAAAAATCATATATGTTTGTATTTTGGACTTCTTCATGAAACACAGTTGTTTCATCAATAGAATCTGTAGTGCTGACATTAGTTAATAGTGTTGTACTTTTTATACTTTCTGAAATATTCGAACTTATTGTTGAATTTATTATGTTGTTTTCTTTTTTTGCATTTTTAGAATTAGTTACAAAAATTGAAATAACGCAAGACAAAACTACAATAAATATTATTGCAGAAATTATAAAAATCATCTTCTTTTTAAACATTTTTACTCTCCTAAAACTCTTCGATATACATCCAACATTTCTTATTTATTTAATCACAATAAGAATTTTTGATTATCCTAACTTAATAACTGTTATAAAAATTCTTTTAAGAAACTGCATATATAAAAATACAACTTAGTCTAGCGAAAAAGAATTTCCATTTTCATCCTGATAAATATTTATTGATTTTGATATAACATAATTTCCGTTTTCATCATATACTGTTAATGTATATTTACCGGCGGCTAAATCAAATCCAAAATTGTTAACAATAGAAACACTTTCTGATGAACCACAATCATACATAGTTATATTGTTTTTAATCCTCTGATCATTATAGGAAGTTGTAAATACAGTTTGATAAGTTGCGCTTGTATTAACTGGTCCTTTCACAGAATAACATTAAACTGTTAAATGAGCAACTAACTCAACGAAAATCGGACCAACAAGAAATCTTGCTTGAACGATTGAGAGATAAGGAACGGGCAGATATTTACACTCAAATGCTTGAAAAGTGTGAAAGTGATATTCAAATATTATCAAAACAGATTGTCGAACTTGAAGATATGGATAACACCATAAAAAAGCGAAAAGCAGAAATATCAAATAGTATTGAAATATTCAATAAAATTATTGATGAAGGTACAATATCTGATTCTGATTTAAGAATGCTAATAGATAAGATTGAGATATCTGAAAAAGATAGTAAGTTTGGTATTAACATTATCCTGAACGGAAAATTCAAAGAGCACACATTAAATTTTGATGAAGTTCAAATATTGAATTTAGTATCTTGATTCTAAAACACAATACTACAAAAAGCAAAACATCAAGTTGAAAGACTTGATGTTTTGTGGTGCAGAAGAAGGGACTTGAACCCTCATGAATTTGCATTCACTAGAACCTGAA
>CAMGAZ010000177.1 GCA_946008205.1 uncultured Clostridium sp.
TAATTTCATCATAAAATTCTGTTTGTTCAGCATACTTCCAGAAGTATTCATGATATGTAACATCTTCAAAGTGCCATGGTTTATAAGCAAAATTATAATGTATCAATTTGATGTCTTCTGGTTTTGTTTCATTGTTTACATATGGCATTACATCCCAATCGTGAGAAACTAACTTTACTCTTCCTTTGCATAGTCTGTTTAAATAATCTTGATCTTGTGCAACTGAAAATTTAATTGTACTTAACAAATACAAAAATTTTTCTTCAAACTTGAATTTTCTTAATTCATCTAAGTTCATTAGAAGTACTCCAGCATTAAAGTAGTTTTGATATTTTGCAACTCCAACTACTAGTTCAGCATAGTCTTGAAACACCTTATTATACTGAATTATATCATCTGGTGCAGCTGCAACTAAGTTTGTGCCCATATCTGTATTATATAGCTCTGAAATATCTCCTAATACTATAATGTCACTATCTAAATATAAAACTTTATCATATTGCGGATATAAATCTGGTAAAAATAGTCTGAAATATGTTGTATTTGTATAGTAATCACGTGTATATAATTTGTCTTGTACTTTTTCAATGTAATAACTCAAATCTACAAATTCGATATCTACATTTTTACTTTCATATTTTTGTATCTGTTTCATGTGATTTTCTTTTACATTTGTATGTAAAACTTTAATTAAATATTTATAATCTTTACTAGCATTATCAATTAAAGATTTTAATGCAACAGCTAAAAATGGTGTATATTGGTCATCTATTGCAAAAAATATTGGAATTTCTTTTAATTCTTTATTCATTTATTTTATCTCCTTTTGTCATTTCATATTCTTCTTTTAATTTTATGTATTCTGTTAAATCCTCATCAAATGCATAGCACTTTAGCTCTCTATGTATATCGTCTACTTGCCATTGTTTAAAATTTTCTGTATGAGGATACGGTAATAACATAAGTCTTTTGCAAAAATGGCAAATTACTGTATCTTTCCTATTAAATTTTGATTGTTCATTATATTTCCTTGGCAATAGTAATTTTTTACTTGTTGACCAAAAAATTGCATCTTGGTCTGCAAAAAGTAATTTTCTTTTCTTTATTAGTTCTCTTGCCTTTTTTAACAGCCCTGTCTCTTTTATTTTGTTCATATTCAACAATAACATTCCTGCATTGATATAGTCCGGTCTTATAATTTTTGAGCCATATTTTTCCCTAACAGCAGCATATTCATATTCTGAAATATCTATATTGTATAATTCTGAAATATCTTTGGCAGCCATCATATCAATATCCAAATATAATATTTTGTCAGGAATCTCTGGTATTAAATCTGCCATAAGCCTTAGTAGAGTATATGGCGTACAATATGCATTTTCATTTTTCCCATGTCCAAATTCTTTTTCATATAAATCTGTAACATCTATTTTTGTTACTTTATTATCTAAATTCTTAGATTTTACAACTTTATTTAAAAACTTAATCTGCTCGTCGCTCATCGAAATATAATCTGATTTTATTCTAGATACATCCATTGTCAAAATATAGCAATTTATTGTTTCTTTAGTCTTGTTTATGATTGAAATAAGTTCTGAAAGCGCTCCATCAAACACTTTATAGTTTCCACTTAAAAGTAAATTTATCATTTCATCCTCTATTTATTTTATTTTGTTAATATATCGTAGAGTATTATATCCCATTATTATGTTTTTTTCAACTTTTTTTGACTATTTTGTGTTTTGTGTTTTGTTTTTTTCATTATTTAATCTTTAATAAAAATAGTAGGCTTTATTAGTCTACTATTAATTTTTTATAGCTCTATTAAATCATATTCTCTTGAGCCAATCTCTAATTTATTGGCTGCTTCTATTGTATGAATTCCATTTCTTGATTCTATTCTTTAAATTCCTTTGAGAGCTTTCCTATAGCTTTTGTTTCTATTCGTGATACGTAACTTCTTGAAATTCCCATCATTTGAGCAATTTGCTTTTGGGTTTTTGGTCTATCACCATTCAAGCCAAATCTCAACTCGATTATTGTTTTTTCTCTCCCCTTAAGTACCTCCTTAATCTTCTCATATAACCTTTTCACTTTAAATTTTAAATCAACTTCATCTTCTATATTCTTATCATTATTCTCCAGTACTTCTTTTAAGGTAACTGTATTATCATCCTTATCTTTTCCAATTGTATCCTCTAAATATACTTCCGCTCCAAGTTTTCTCGTACTCCTTAAATACATTAAAATCTCGTTATCTATACACCTTGAAACATAAGTTGATAGTCTAGCTCCTTTTTCCAAATTAAAGCTATTTATTCCTTTTATTAAGCCTATCGTACCTATAGAAATCAGGTCTTCTTTGTCTACATTTGTTGATGCGTATTTCTTGCATACATGTGCAACTAATCTCAGATTTCTTTCCACTAATACATTTTTTGCCTCTTCATCACCTTTTGCTAATTTTTCTAAATATATCTTTTCCTCTTCTGCTGTTAATGGCTCTGGAAATAAGTTATTGTTAGATATATATCCTACAACAAATACTGCGGTTTGTAAAAAGCTTAAAAAGCCCATAACCGAAATGGTTAGCATATAAGCACCTCCATTTTTCACTATACCACAATATATGTTTAGGTCTTTTAGATTGTGCATGACCTATTGAATATTTATTTTCTCTATTGCTTTGTTTATTTCTTCTATGTTGCAACCATTCACAGTACTGTCTGATATTTGATATTTTTCCTTTATACTTAGAATTCTTTCAACACTGTTGTTAATTTGATTAATATCAATTTTATTATTTCTAATATTTTTCTCTATCTTTTTTATTACTCTAATTATAGTGTTATAGGAAGCTCCAATCATTATGATGTCTGCGCCAGCTTTGCATGCTCTTAATCCCGCTCTTACATAACCATATCTTAAGCTGATAGCTCTCATTTTTAAATCGTCAGTCATTATTATTCCTTTATATTGGTATTTGTTTCTTAGGTAGTTATTTATTATTTTTTTAGATAACGATGCAGGATTTTTGCTATCTACATCCTTTATCATTAAGTGTCCTACCATAACAACTTCGGCATTTTGGTCTATCGCTTCTTTAAATGGAATTATGTCCTCTTTTTCTAATTCATTTATGCTCTTATTAATTACTGGCAAGAAGAAGTGTGAATCTTTGTTGGTTGAACCATGTCCTGGAAAATGCTTTACTACGGGAATTATTCCCCCTTTTGATAGTTCTTTCATAACCTCTATTCCATTCTTGCTTACCTCTTCTGCATTTTTCCCATAACATCTATCTCCTATTGCATGACCATTTTCAAATCTTTGTATGTCTAAAACTGGGGCATAATTCATGTTAAAGCCTGATTCTTTTAGCATTTTAGCAGTAATTTTACCAGCCTCTCTTATAAGCTCAATATTCTGTTTACTAGCAAGCTTACCTGCACTTTTTATGTTTTTTAGTTCACGTGGCATTCTATTTACTCTACCACCTTCTTGGTCTATGCTTATAAATAATGGAATATTTCCACTTTCTTTATTAATTTTCTTTATTTCATTTATAATTTTTAACATTTCTTCATAGCTGTCATAATTTTTTCTATATAAAATTACTCCACCAATCTTATACTCTCTTATTATTTTTTTCTCTTTTTCTGTCATTTCTTTTCCAAATATTTTAATTATCAACATTTGGCTCACTTTTTCTCTCAAAGTCAAGTCTTTCATTTTACCATCTCTTTTCTAATATTATATATATCTATTGCATATATTATATCATCTGGAGGATATTTATGAAATACTTTTACAATTTTTTGACAGGCATTTTCATAGGCTGTGGTGCTATTTTACCCGGTATAAGTAGCGGGGTATTTTGTGTGATATTTGGTATATACGAGGAATTGGTTAGCAGTATCATAGACTTTTTCAAGGATATTAAGAAAAACTCCTTATTCTTAATGCCAATAAGCCTCGGAGCTGTTGTTGGAATTGTTCTATTTGGAAATATTGTAAAATATTTCTTCTCTACCTATAAGATTCCTTCTTGTTTTGCTTTTATTGGGCTTATAC
>CAMGAZ010000178.1 GCA_946008205.1 uncultured Clostridium sp.
TTGTTACCTTATTATCATTTAAAGTATCAATATATATTGTTACACAGTATGGTGTTCCGATTTCATCTTCTCTTCTATATCTCTTTCCTATGCTTCCAGCTTCATCGTAATCACACATAAATTTCTTTGAAAGTATTTCATATACTTCTTGTGATTTCTCTGATAATTTCTTAGAAAGAGGAAGTACTGCTACTTTGTAAGGAGCTAAAGCTGGATGTAAGTGTAATACAATTCTTGAATCTCCTTCTCCTAAATTTTGCTCTTCATAACTATTGCATAAGAAAGCTAAAGCAACTCTGTCACATCCTAAAGAAGGTTCTATAACATATGGAATATATTTTTCGTTCGTTTCTGGATCTTGATAAGATAAGTCCTGTTTTGAGTGCTCCATGTGTCTAGATAAGTCATAATCTGTTCTATCAGCTATTCCCCATAATTCTCCCCAACCAAATGGGAATGCAAACTCAATATCTGTCGTAGCTTTGCTATAGAAAACAAGTTCTTCTTTGCTGTGGTCACGAAGTCTAATGTTTTCCTCCTTCATTCCTAGGCTTAGTAGAAAGTTTTTGCAATAATCCTTCCAATATTTAAACCATTCTAAATCAGTTCCTGGTTTGCAGAAAAATTCTAATTCCATTTGCTCAAATTCACGAGTTCTAAATGTAAAGTTTCCTGGTGTAATTTCGTTTCTAAAGGCTTTTCCAATTTGTGCAATACCCATAGGTAGTTTTCTTCTTGTTGTTCTCATTACATTTTTGAAGTTAACAAAAATTCCTTGTGCTGTTTCTGGTCTTAAGTATATTTGTGATGCAGAATCTTCTGTAACTCCTTGAAATGTTTTAAACATTAGGTTAAATTTTCTAATGCTGGTAAAGTTAGTTTTTCCGCAATCTGGACATGGTATTTTATTATCGTTTATATAATTTACTAACTGCTCATCGGTCCATCCATCTGCTACAATATCTTTTCCTTGTTCATGAGACCATTCTTCAACTAATTTATCTGCTCTGTGTCTTGTTTTACACTCTTTGCAATCTATTAATGGATCACTAAATCCTGCAACATGTCCTGTAGCAACCCATGTTTCTGGATTCATAAATATCGCTGCGTCTAGTCCAACATTGTATTTATTTTCTTGAATAAATTTCTTTCTCCATGCATTTTTAATATTATTCTTAAGTTCTACTCCTAAAGGTCCATAATCCCATGTATTTGCAAGACCTCCATAAATTTCCGAACCTGGATATATATATCCCCTGTTCTTGCAAAGTGCTACCATTTTTTCCATGCTATCAATCATAATATTTCCTCCTTTTAGGGACGGTTCTCTTAGATACAATCTGTACCTGTATATAAATATTTTTGTATAAAAAAAGCTCCCATTCCTAGCACTTTATATGCTAGGGACGAAAGCTTATACACTTACGCGGTTCCACCCTATTTTAAGTTAATAATTTAACTTACACCTTTATTTTAATATGCTCCAAAGCTCCCCATATATTCTCAATTATTGGCTTTCACCATAATGCCAACTCTCTATAAATCTTAAATATACTTTTTCTTTTTCATCGCATTATATTGCTAAAAATTAGCTTTTAACTTTGATTATATTACCACTTATGCGTCAAAAAGTCAATATCTTATGTGTAAATTGATTTCATTGTCCTTGATAAAATTTGTTGTACTATTTATTGCAAATATAGTTTATGTATACTTTTTTTATTTTGTATATTTTATTTCTTGCTATCCACATGGGTGTGGATAATGTGGATAAATCTGTGGATAGTTCATTATCAAGCATTTCATTTTCAGACTTATTCACATATATTATTGTTAATTTATTTATGGAAACTCTTTATTTTTATACAAAATTTATTATGTATATTTAAGTGATTAATTACATCACTTTCTAGGCAAACTAAGTCAATCTTTATAATTGCATTTTTAAGAAATTTAGATATAAAAATATTATATAGTAACGTTAATAGTTACTATATAATATTTTTGATACCTATAATATGATACTTTTAATTCCTATAATTAGTAAAATCTGTAAAATTATTATGATAGGAATCCCTATATAAAACCTTGGTTTCTGAGTTTTATGATGAAAAACGTACATTCCCGCTATTGCTCCAATACTTCCTCCTATTAGAGCTAATATAAGAAGAGTAGATTCTTTAATTCTCCATCTGTTTTTCTCTGCTTTTTTCTTATCTATAAACATAGCAAGAAAAGCAATAATATTAATTATTATCAAATATATTATTAAATTTTTTATAGCAAAAATATTATTTAATTCTATCATTACTTCTATTTCCTTTGATATTATAGTTTTGGTTCCTATTCACCGCTCGGGATTTTAAAATATAGTCGAAATATCGATTAAGTTGCACCAATTAGGGACAGGTGGGACCATTGAGAACCGTCCCTAGTGGTCCCTAAGCAAATAAGCTCATTTGGTTGCTTTGGCTCATGCCGTCTAGGCAGCCTGCATTTGTTAAGATTTCTACAACGGATTTGCCGACTTTGGCACGTATTTTCATGTCGTCTATTGACATGAATTCTCCGTCTTTTCTTGCATCTTGTATTCCTTGTGCAGCAACTGTTCCAAGCCCAGGTATGCTGTTTAGTGGTGGAAGTATTCCTTCTTCTTCTACTTTGAATTTTACTGCATCTGATTCGTACAAGTTAATTGGCAAGAATTTTAATCCTCTTTCATACATTTCTAATACTATTTCTAGTACACCATATGTATCTTGGTCTTTTTTTGTTGCTGCTTTTCCGGCAAGTTCTATCTCTTTCATTTTGTTTTTTACACGTTCTACACCATGGCACATTATATCACTATCGAATGCGTCTGCTCTTATTGTAAAGTATGCTGCATAGTATGCCTTTGGAATATGTACTTTAAACCACGCTATTCTAAAGGCATTAGTTACATATGCTGCTGCATGGGCTTTGGGGAACATGTATTTGATTTTTTTGCATGACCCAATATACCATTCTGGAATGTTATATTCCCTCATTGTTTCTTCGTGTTTTTTCCATCCTTCTGGGTCTTTAGATGGCTTTCCTTTACGGACGAATTCCATTATTTTGAAGGCCTTTTGTGGTGGTAATCCCTCTTTTATTAGGTAAATCATTATATCGTCTCTACAACATATTGCATCTTCCAGTTTTATTGTTCCTTCTTCAATTAAGCTTTGAGCATTGTTTAACCATACGTCTGTACCATGTGATAAACCAGAAATTCTGATTAGTTCATCAAATGTTTTTGGTCTTGTGTCTACAAGCATTCCGTCTTACAAATTTGGTTCCAAATTCTGGTACACCATAACTTCCAACTTCACTATGTATTTGTTCTGGGGTAACTCCTAGTGCTTTTGTTGATGAAAATATTGACATTGTTTCTTTATCATCAAGTGGCACTTTTGTAGGGTCTTGTCCTGTTATGTCATAAAGCATTCTAATCATTGTTGGATCATCGTGTCCTAGTATATCAAGCTTCAGTAGGTTTTGGTCGATAGAGTGATAGTCAAAATGTGTTGTTATTATATCTGAATTTGGGTCGTCTGCAGGATGCTGTACTGGCGTAAATTCGTATATTTCACGTCCTTTTGGAACAACTATAATTCCTCCTGGGTGCTGTCCTGTTGTTCTTTTTATTCCAGTACATCCTTGAGCAACTCTTATTACTTCAGAATTATTTATTGGTATTCCTCTTTCTTCATTGTATTTTCTTACATATCCCATTGCAGTTTTCCCTGCTACTGTACCAACGGTTCCAGCTTTAAATGTTGTACCTTTTCCAAATATTACTTCTGTATATCTATGTGCTTTTGCTTGATACTCTCCGGAGAAATTTAAATCGATATCTGGCTCTTTATCTCCATTAAATCCTAAGAATGTTTCAAATGGTATATCTATTCCATCTTTTGCTAATCTATGTCCGCATTTTGGGCACATTTTGTCTGGTAAGTCAAAACCATTTTTTACTCCATAATCTGTAAAGTCTGAATATTTACAGTTTGGACATCTATAATGCGGTGGTAATGAATTAACCTCC
>CAMGAZ010000179.1 GCA_946008205.1 uncultured Clostridium sp.
GAAGCGATCGGCATATCAGCGACAGGAATAGGAGCGATATATGCCATTATGCAAATTGTGGCAGGATTGTCCTCAAAGAATCACGACAAATTCCATGAAATGTGCAGAAATAAGAGCCTAGCCGTAATAGCAATCTCATACACTTTGTCATGCCTTATATCAGGAATTGCAGCAACTGTTAAAAATCCTAATTTTGTAGTAATTTTCATAATTCTAATAACATACATTATTAGATATACAGGTACAGGACTGTATTATGTACTTATAAAAAAATATATGACAAACTTCACAAATGTGGAAGTAGCTAATAAAGTCTATTCTGCAAATGAATTAGTTACAGGAATGGGAAACTCAATAATTTGCATATTAGGAGCAATAATTGTATCACATAATAGCATAATGAAATCTATGATAATATTTGGAATAGTATTTCTAACTATAATGCTTGTAGTCATATGTTACATGAGAGAAAGAGTTGGATTAAGGCCAAATGATTATAGAAAAAAAGACATAAACTATAAGGAATATATTAGTTTAAAATAAAACAGTTATCCTCCATTTGAAGAAAAAAGTACTTGACAGTTATGAAGAATAAATATACAATAGTATAAGATAAAGTATATGCTAATATTAAAATTATAGATAGATAATTAAATAGATAAAATTAAAAGTTTATATATGTTTAGAGATATTTGATTTATTTTTTTATGCACATTGAAATGTTAATAGAATGAGGTGTTAGATTATGCAAATTGTAATTTATATCGCCATTTTTCTAGTCTCAGCAATTATTTTTACCTTTGTAGGTATGGCAATAAGAAAGAAAGTAGCAGAATCAAAAGTAGGCAGTGCAGAGGAAGAGGCAAAGAAGATAATTGACCTTGCCCAAAAAGAAGCCGAAAATAAAAAGAAGGAAGAAATTTTTAAAGCACAAGAAGAGATCATGAATAGTAGAAAGGATCTTGACAACGAGATTAGAGAAAGAAGGAGCGAAGTACAACAACAAGAAAGAAGATTGTTACAGAAAGAAGAAAATCTTGAAAACAAAATGGAGCACATTGAGAAGAAAGAGCAAGCCATAGAAGAAAAGAGACAAGAATTAGAAAATAAAAAACAAGAAATTACAAAGACTTTGGAAAAACAGATGGAAGTACTTCAGAAAATATCAGGGCTTTCAAAAGACGAAGCAAAGAAACAATTACTAATAGAGATGGACAAGCAGCTAACTTTAGAAAAAGCAAATCTTATAAGAGCAGCAGAAAATAAAGTTAAAGAAGAATCTATAAAAAATGCAAGAGAAGTAATTGGATATGCAATTCAAAAATGTGCGGCAGATCATACTGCAGAAACGACCGTATCAATTGTTCCACTACCAAACGACGAAATGAAGGGAAGAATAATTGGTAGAGAGGGTAGAAACATTCGTACATTAGAAACTCTAACGGGAGTTGACCTAATAATTGACGATACACCGGAAGCAGTTGTAATCTCTGGTTTTGATGCGTTAAGAAGAGAAGTTGCTAGAATAGCGTTAGAAAAATTGATGGAAGATGGAAGAATCCATCCTGCAAAGATCGAAGAAATGGTTGAAAAGGCAAAGGAAGAGGTAGCAGAAACTATAAAGGAAGAAGGAGAAAGAGCCTGCATAGAAACAGGAGTAATAGGACTTCATCCAGATTTAGTAAATTTACTTGGAAAGTTAAAATACAGAACAAGTTATGGACAAAACGTATTAAACCATTCAATAGAAGTTTCAAACTTAGCAAGAATCATGGCTGATGAACTTGGATTAGATCCAAAACTAGCTAGAAGAGCAGGTTTACTACATGATATTGGAAAGGCGTTAGACCATGATGTTGAAGGTACACATGTTCAAATAGGGGTTGATGTATTGAAAAAATACAAAGAAAATCCATTAGTTATAAATGCTGTCGAAGCACATCATGGAGATGTGGAACCTAAATCAGTAGAAGCTGTTTTAGTGGCTGCAGCTGATGCTATATCTGCCTCAAGACCAGGAGCAAGAAGAGAGACACTTGAGAATTATATTAAGCGTCTTGAAAAACTTGAATCTATTGCAGACTCATTTAAAGGAGTTGAAAAATCATTTGCAATACAAGCTGGCCGTGAAGTTAGAATAGTTGTCAAACCTGAACAAATAACAGATGCTGACATGACAATTTTAGCAAGAGATGTTGCTAAAAAGGTTGAGGAAGAAATGGAATATCCGGGACAAATTAAAGTAAACATCATAAGAGAAACAAGAGTTGTAGATTATGCAAAATAAATTTAAGAAGGACGAAAGCCCTTCTTTTTTATTGGTTATGAAATTACATAGTTCATGTGGCTACATAGATATAAATTGTAATAATGTAAGAAAAATTTAATATAATTGTAATAAAAAAGAGCATAAAATGTTATATAATAAAATCATATTATGGGATATTATGGAGAAGTATATGAATATATCAAAAGATTTAGAAAAGATAGGAATATTTCCTAAAAGCGAATTGCGAATAGAAGAGAGAAATGGAATAGCCAGAAATGTTGCAGATAAGCTATGTTCGAACTTAAAAGAACTATATAATAGCTACAACGAATTATATATGAGAATATTCAACTGTGACATGTACTATGCGGATGTTAATGAAAAATTTGGAAATGTATTTTACTATTACAAAAATAATACTATCTACATAGACAGCAAGAAAGATATTTCCAATATCGATTCATATATAATTCATGAAACAATTCACTACTTACAAAACTTTAGCAAAATAGATAAGGAATCAAATAGAGCAGGAATATGCCAGTTTATGGAATTCAAACTGTTTGGGCTTGGAATAAATGAAGCATTAGTTCAATATATTACTGCAAATGCATTAGGAAATAAAGTCCATAGAATAAGTAATGAAAAAATAACAATATGTACAAATAGCGAAAACTATTATAAGTATATGACAAGCTTGATAGGACAAATATTATTATTAATAGGGAAAAAAGAAGCAATAGATAGTTGTATAAGTAGTACCGAAAAATTTGAAGATAAACTATACAATACTTTCGAGGAAAATACAGACAGAATCGTAAAAAACTTTGATTTAATATTAGACGAAAACAATAAAAGTGATAGAAATGAAGACAAAATTATAGAACTATATATGCAGACCCAAGAAATTATATATACGACCTACTTTACTAAAATGTGCAAGAGGCTAACGACAATAAAAGAAGTGGATACAGAAGTGGAAAAGCTAGAGGACTATAGCAACATAGTAGGAAAATTATTGGGGACTACAATTGAAGAAGATAAATTCATAAATTTTAAGAAAGACATGGAGGGAAAATTCTTAAAAAAGTATGTTGAGATAAATAGGAGTCAATCGAGAAATTCTTTAACAGTGGTATATAAAAATTTTATTAACAATTTATGGAATAAGATAATAAACTTTTTCCAGAGTAAAATTATAAAAAATTAAAATCCAACTCATTAAGAGTGGGATTTTTTTAAAAAAAGAATTTTATAAAATTAAGCGTAAATATAGAAAGAGCAATTCTCCATACGTTCTTAAATGTTTTTACTACAACATTTTTCACGATAGATAAGCTATAGTCTTTCTTTACGGTTAAAGCTAAACAATTAATAATTTCAGCGGATTCATTCGTTTGATTTTCTGCTTCAGTTTGAACTATATTATTAGAAACGTCATTTTGAGGTAACGAAGTATTATCTAAAATTTCTTTTGACTCAGTATTTTCTGTATTATCTACTAATTTATCTTCATGATTAAGTTCTTTTGATTCTACATTAAGTTCTATATTATTTGGTGAATCTACCATAATTCGAATCCTTCCTTTGTTAGTTTAATTAGATTATAACATAGTGCAAAAAAAAGTCAATAAAAATTTTTTTATAAAATATTTTGAAACTAACGGCAAATTTCGTCAATATCTAATAAAAAATACATAAAACACTTATGTAAACCAAAAAAACGATGTTTATTTTAATGAAAAATGCGAAATTATATTGCAAAATAAGGAATTTTGTGATA
>CAMGAZ010000180.1 GCA_946008205.1 uncultured Clostridium sp.
GGGCTTCCAAAAGCGCGTCAAGTGATTCAGCTTGTTTCTTACGATAAGCACTTTTGGCTTGCGTAATTTCAATTTCTTTAAGTTGTACAAAGTTTTTGTCGTTTTTGGGATTTTTACCATACAGAATGAAGTTGGCAATTTTCTCAAGATCGGCTTTTGTTGTTGCACTATCATAATTTTCGGCATAAGCTTGGGTTGCTTCTTCGGTAAACAATTGACGGACTTGCTCTGCGCGTTCAGCGTTAGAGTAAAGGTCGTAGTTTAGTTTTTTGCTTAGTAGTTGAAAGCCCTCTCCTTTCTTATCATTATTATTTTCTATCTCACTCATTGTTAATTGTGTTTGTCTCCTTTTTAATTAAAGTTAAAGTTGTCAGCAATAGCTGACTATTGTTCATTACTAAGGTAAGTATAAGTCAGCGGCGAGGAAAAGTCAAGTTTTTGAGTTGGGTTAGGGTTGGGGTTGAGGTTAGATTGGATTGGTAGATTTTTTTTTGGTCAATGGGTGTAATTTCCAGGGATGCCACTTCCATTTTTTACCAATTATTTCAATCCCAAAACCAACCCCCGTAACCCTACAGCCTCAACGGTTTGCGGGATCGCCTTGTAACCCGCCATTTGCAAGGCTTTGCAGGTTTGGGCGAACGTCTGTGTGTGGTTTACATAATGTATTTACATTTTATTATTTATGATGGCAATATTAAAATGGAAATAAATGGTAAAGTTTAGCACTCAAAAAAAAGAGTGCTAAATTTAAAAAAATTGTATAAAAGTATTGACAACGGGAAATAATAGTAGTATAATAAAAGTACAATAAAGGAAGGGAGAAAAACAAAAATGGAAATTGAAAAATGGTTAAAATTATACGAACAATACAATGGTTGCAATTGTTATGAAATTTACTTTTTATTTAATAAAAAGTTATATAAAATTGAGCTAAAACAACTAGACGCTGGGTTCGTTAAAATGGGTCGTGAGAGCTCTAGTAAAGGTGGCTGGGAGAAACTTAGACTAGCAGTAAATAAAGCTAGGAAAATTGAGTGGCTAGCATCTGGTAAAGCTAAAGAAGTGATGACACAAGACAAGTTTGTCAAGCTAGCCGAAGAGCTAGGATTAAACAAAGGACAAGCTTGTGAATACTTAAGTGCAAAGGCTAGAAAACAAAGCTATACACTAGATAGCACAAGGTTTGATAAAGCAGGAGATGTAAACTTAAAGAGAAAAAAGATACAAGTAAAGTTTGAAAATGCAAGTCTTACACAACTTAGAACAATAGCAAAGGTTGCTGGGCTAAAAGCCTAGCACCTAGCTAGATAATAAAATTAAGAGGAAAGAGGTAATTAAGATGATGAAGTTAATTAAAAGTGTATTTGTAATGGTAGTAATGTTAGGAGGTATATTTCTAATAGCTGGAATAATAAATGTAGTAGTGAGCTGGGCATCTAGTAGCCTATTAAAAATGATAATATTTACAGCTGTTGCTGGGCTAGTTGGTTACTGGTTCTTTAAAATTGAAGAAGAAAACTAGGTTTTCTTCTTTATTTTTTCAGCGGGCAGTTTACATAACATATTTACATTATTTTATGCAATTATTTTTAAAAAAGTGTTGACTTCCACCTTAAAAGGTGGTATAATAATTATAGTAAAGAAAGAGAGGTAAAAAGAATGAATAAATATATTGACCATTTAACAGTTGAGGAATATAAAACAATAAGGGAACAATTAAAAGCAAGGGTTCCAGAACTAGCAAAGAAAACAGACACATCACAAGGCAAGAAAAACTATATAGACACAAGATTTCTAGTAATTAAAATAGAAAACATCATAAAAAAATATGAAAAAAACGTATAAAAGTATTGACAAAAGATAATAATAATGATATAATAATTATAATGAAAGGAGGAAAAGTTAATGAACTACAAAGAGTTTAATAAAGAGCAAAGAGCCAAAGATAAAGAAAGACACAAGTGCATAACATATATAGACCCAACTAAGGTTGAGGAAATAATGCAACAATATTCACATAAGATAGAGCAACAAAAAAGATTTAGGAAATATGGAAGTTAGGGTTGACAAAAATAATAAAGTGTGATATAATAAAGAAAAACTAGGTAAAAAACTTTGAGAACTGGTTGAAAAAGTTTATAAAATAAAATTTAAGTAAAGGATTGGTGGTTATTATGGAAAAAATGACAATAGCAAAAAGAAATGAAATTTTAAGACAAAGAGCATTTGACAAGCTATTCAAAGAGGGAATACTTGGAATAGATTTACTACAAGTTGCAGGTTCAAAATTTATGACAGATATAGAGTTTGAAGGAGAAGTATATCCAGTAAGAATAGATATTGTAGTGCCAAAGATAGACAAAGATGACACTTGTCAATTTGCACAAGACTTTGCAGATGAGTATGCACAGGACTTGGAAGAAAAAAAGATTGCAAAGGAAGAAAAACAAAGGGCAAAAGAAAAAAAGATTGCAAGGGATAAAAAACTTAGAGAGCAAAAGAAACAAGCAAAAGGAGAACAATAGTTCTCCTTTTTTATTTCATTTTGTAAAGATATTATGTAAACCTTTATGTAAAGGTATTATGTAAACTTGCGCGCCCGCCATAGAAGGTTTACATAATTTCCGCTTCGATCGTAAGGTTTACATAACTCCGCTTCTAAAAATTTTTATTTTTTACATATTTTACTTGACATTTAGATATAATTATAGTATAATAATTATAGAAAAGAAAAGAAAGGAATTGATAAAAATGAAAGAATTATTATTAGTATTATTAGGAATTGGAGTTTGGCAACTTATAGTTGCAATTGTAGTATTTACAACAGATGATGAAGAAAAAGTTTTTAGCATTGGTATTGGAATAGTTGGTTGGATAATTTATGGAGCAGTTGCTTTATTTGCTAAAATAACAAAGTTTTATACACCAGAAAATCAAGAAAAAAGATTTGTAAGAAGTTCAGAAAGACAACTAAATAAATCTAAAAAGAGTTGGCTAAAATGGTATAAAAAATATGGTAAATACTCAAACAGGGCTTGGAATATTGTAAGAACTGAATATACTGAAACACTTGGAAAAATGAGAGAAACAGGTTTTAATTATAATAATAGTGAAAATTAATAAAAAGGGGTTGACAAAACAACCCCAATATGATATAATGATTATAGAAAAGGAAGGAATGATTGAAATGAAAAAAATATTTTTAGATTTAGATGGGACACTTGTAAGATTTAATGTAAAAAACGCATTAAACAGATTTGAAACAGAAAAAGGATTTTTTGCTAACTTATTAGCATACAAAGGAATTGAAAATATAAATGAAATGGCAAAAAATGGAAATGTTTACATAATTAGTGCAAGTCCAAACATTCAAGCAGACATTGACAAAATGACTTGGATTGAAAAATACTTACCAAACATTCCAAAAAATCATATTGTAATATGTAGATGTGGAGAGTGTAAAGCATTAGTATTAAGAAGATTGGGACTAGTAATTGACAAAAATTGTTATTTATTAGATGATTATACAAAAAACTTAATAGAATGGGAGCAAGTGGGAGGAACAGGAATCAAAAGAATTACAAAGGTTTCTGATAACTCAACTAAGAAATGGAAAGGTTTAGAGCTTAAAGATTTATGTAAACTAAGCACATTAATTGCTTAGTTTTTCTTTTTGAATGATTAGTAACTCATTATGTAAACTCATTGAGTCGGCGCGCTTAGTTTACATAATATATTAACTTAGGTTTACATAATATGTTGCAAAATAATTTAAAAAATTTTTAAAAAGGTATTGACAAATAATATAAATAGATGTATAATATAGTAAAGTTAAGGAAAAGGAGAAGAAAAGAATGAAAAAATTAGGAGAGTTAGAAGGAATAAAATTAATAAAGGTTTGTTGTGATACAAGTGTAGAATATTTAAACTATCAAGATTTTCATTATGAAGTAATTGCAATTTATAAAATA
>CAMGAZ010000181.1 GCA_946008205.1 uncultured Clostridium sp.
GCGATTAGAACCATTTTCACATTTTTCCTTCTAGCAATATCATCAGCAATATTTGCCATTTTCTTCTCATGCAATGCTTCAGAAAGTAATATTAAATTTGATGTCTTACCTTCTTGTATTTCTTTATTCAATTTATACAATGTATCTATATTTAAAACCCTATGTATATCTTCATATTCTTCTAACGTAGCTAAAAGTTTTTTATTTCCTTTATGATTGATTAATTCATTTGGTTTTTCTGTAGATGGATATCTTACCAAAAAACCATCCTTATATTTTACTATGTCGAATACATCTGTATATCCAGTTGATACAGGCATTACACCAAAGAAATAGTCAAAGTAATCCTCACAATAATATAGAGACACACTCTCTTTTTGCTTATTATCAATTTGTGCAATCCCCCTTAGAGTTCTTTCATTAGAATAAAACTCTTCAGCCTTTTCTTTATTCATTATTACTTTCCTTATTTCCAAGTCTTTATTAATTATATCTTGCATTCTAGCCCTAATATTGTTTATCATTTCATCTGTAATTTCCATATTATCTATTTTACAGAACATGGCACTAGATAATTGATAATTTACACTTAATAAAGCAGCCGGATACATTTCATTTAGAGCCTTCGCCATTATGTACAAGATTCCTCTAATATAAATTCTATGTCCATCTTTTGAACTCGTATCTAGCAATTTTATCTCATCTTTTTCTTTAATATCATAATTTAAAGATTTAACTTCATTATTACATGTGTATGCAATTATTCTTATTTCTTTATCTTTTGATTCTTTTATTTCTTTTTCGTATTTTTCTATAACTTTCATATTTATTGTCACAATCCTTTCATGTATCTTATCGTTTTAATATTGTATCATATTTTTATCATATTTGGATATAATTATATTAAATTTTATAAAATTTATTACTGATTTAAATTGGATTTTTATTGGTAATAAATTATTTTTAGATTTAGCATGGGAGGTTTGTAAATGACTAATAAAAGAGTATGCGAAATTTTAAGGGATAAAGATATTAAAGAAATTTACTACAATGAGCAGCCTGTGTGGATTCAGGAAGTTCATGGCAATAAAGCCAAAGTTGGTTTTATTGATTCTAACGAAACCAGAGACTTATATGTTGACGATTTATATGAAAAAAATCTCTTCAATTAAAAAATTAAGGGATAATTTATGAGGCTGCTTCTTCAGCAGCCTCTAATTTATTTCCCTGATTTTCCTTTGGTCTCATATTGTTTTTTATATTTTTCAACTTCCTCTAATATAATTTCCTTCACTTTTTTTGCCAATTCTTTTTCCGATAAATTCTCACAATCTTCTTCGTCTAAAATCTCTAAAGCCAAATTTCTTATAACACTAGTGATTCTACTTTCCAATTTTCCTTTTCGTTTCTTCAATTTATGGTGCAAATATATTTTTAATATAATATTTCCACTATTTCTGCATATACAATTTTCTAATTCATCTTCACATATATCTTGTATTCTTTCACCTTTTTTGCAAAATTTACGCCCTTTTGCAACATATTCAAATGCTTCAGCATCTTCTATCGATTCGAATTTTAATATTTTTTCCACTGAATTTTCTTCGCTTTTAATCTCTTTAGTTTTTTTCATAACATTTCCACCTTTAGTATATATTACTTATATATAATAACATTACTATTTTTTTATTGCAAGAATAAACCTCATTTTTTCATAATTTAGTTTGTAATATTTTACTTATATAGTTCTAAATCCATTCCCCATATTTTTTTACATATATTTTCTTTGCTACTACTGCTACGAAGCAATACAATATTGGTACTCCTATTATAACAACCAAGTATTTTAGAGATATTGAAACAAGTCCTATTATATGCCCAATTGGTGTATATGGGAATATTATTGCAACTATGCTCAGCAATATTGAGGAGCTATATACCATTTTGCTCGCATTGCTTTGTACAAATGGCGTTTTTGCAGTTCTTATAATATGCATTCCTACTAAGTTTGAGACTACTCCATACGAGAACCATACTGTTTGGAATATTGCCGCTTCTCTTATTCCAAATATAAACCAAAGTGATGCAAACACTATCATATCAAAAGATGAACTGAGTGGTCCCATGAATAGTGTAAAGTTTTTTATGTCTTTTATATTCCATATTTTCGGAGTGTTTAGATATTCTTTGTCTACATTATCCAAAGGCAGTGTTAATTGTCCAAAATCATATAGCAAACTTTGGACTAGCAACTGTATTGGCGTTATTGGTAAAAATGGCAATAATATGCTTGCTATAATAACTGATGATACTTCTCCAAAGTTAAAGCTTACTGCCATTTTTATATATTTCATTAAATTTGCAAAGGTTTTTCTTCCTTCTTTTGCTCCATCTAAAAGTACATTTAGGTCTTTTTCTAGTAAAATTATATCTGCCGATTCTTTTGCAATGTCTACTGCAGTATCTACAGATATTCCAACATCAGAATTGGTAAGTGATGGAGAATCGTTTATTCCATCTCCCATATATCCAACAATGTTGTCATCTTCTTTTAATAATCTCACTATTCTTGCTTTTTGTATTGGTGATAGTTTTGCAAATATATTAGTTTTCTTTAAAATTCTTGTAAGTGCTGCATCGGATAATTTTTCAACTTTACTTCCTAGTACAATATTTTTTGAATTAATTCCGACTTTATTACAAATGCATCTTGTTACTTCTGCATTATCCCCTGTTAGCACCACTACTCTTATTCCTGCATTGTTCAGTTTTTCTATTGCTACCTTTGCAGATTCTTTCGGCGGATCTAAGAAGCCTATAAATCCTATTAATGTCATGTTTTTCTCATCTGATACAGAAAAGTCTTTTTTACTCTCCACATTATTTTTCTGGCAAACTGCTACTACTCTAAATCCATCTTCATTTAACTTTTTACTAATAGCCTTTACATTTTCTTTTATTGCTTTTGATAACTGTTCAATTTTTCCGTTATATTCTGCCGAAGTACAAATTTCTAGAATTTCCTCAACCGCTCCTTTTGTTATTAATTGTTTTTCTTCTCCATCTGTAACAACAACTGATAATCTCCTTCTGGAAAAATCAAATGGTATTTCATCTATTATTCTGTATTTATCAACTAACTTTCCCATTTCATTCTTTAGCCCTCTAGCTATTACAGCCTCATCTATGTTGTTTTTTAGACCTGTTTGAAAGTATGAGTTTAAAAAAGCCTGCTTTAGAACCCCAATATCTTCTTCTCCACGTATATTCAAATATTTTTCTAGCACAATCTTGTCTTCTGTTAAAGTTCCTGTTTTGTCTGTGCAAAGAATATTCATTGCTCCAAAGCTTTGAATTGCATCTAATTTTTTTACAATAGTTTTTTTCTTTGCCATTTTTATTGCGCCTTTTGATAAGCTTGAGGAAAGAATTACTGGAAGTAGTAGAGGCGTAATTCCTATTGCTATTGCAACTGCAAATGTAAAAGCTGTTAATACATCATGTTTTGTAACATTGAATATAAACACAATAGGAATCATAATTAGCATGAACTTTATCAGCATTTTGCTAACACTTTCAATGCCTCTCTGAAAAGCTGTTTTAGGTTTTCCAGTTATTAGGTTATTTGCAATTTTTCCAAAGTATGTGTCATCTCCTGTTCTTATAATAACTCCTTTTGCACTACCACTAATTACGTTTGTGCCCATAAAGCATATAGTATCTATATCAGATATGTTTTCTATTTTTTCATTTATCTTACTATAGGGTTCTTTTCTTACTGCATCAGATTCACCAGTTAGTGAAGATTGTCCGACATATAAATCTTTTGCTTCTATAATTCTTAAGTCTGCTGGTATCATACTGCCTGCTGATAAACTTACTATATCTCCAACTGTAACATCTTTTATAGGAATTTCCTTATCCTCCCCATCTCTTAACACATTTACAGTTGTTGCAACAAGCTCT